>JAKCEJ010000123.1 GCA_021838065.1 Pseudomonadota bacterium | reverse complement strand
CGGCTGCACTACGTGTATCCTTATCCGCACGTCGATGAGGTCATCGGGCTGATGGCCGAGCGGCAGGTGCTGCCCTACCTCGACATTCCGTTCCAACACGGCAGTCCCGCGGTCCTGAAGCGGATGCGCCGGCCGGCGCATGCCGAGAACGTGCTCGAGCGCATCGGGCAGTGGCGGCGGCAGTGTCCCGAGCTGACGCTGCGCAGCACGTTCATCGTCGGCTTTCCTGGCGAGACGGACGCGGAATTCGAGGAGCTGCTCGAGTGGCTGCGCGAAGCGCAGCTCGATCGCGTAGGGTGTTTCAAATACTCGCCCGTCGAGGGCGCCGCAGCCAATACGATCGCCTCGCACGTTCCGGCGCAGGTCCAGGAGGAGCGCTACGCGCGATTCATGGAATGCGCGGCGGCGATCAGCGCCGAGCGCCTGCGGCGGCGTGTCGGTCAGCGTCTGCGCATTCTGGTTGATACGGTGGACGCCAACGGCGCCATAGGCCGCAGCGAGGCGGAGGCGCCGGAGATCGACGGCGTCGTACACATTGCCGATGCCGAGGGGCTTGCGCCCGGGGACTGGGCTGACGTGCAAGTGACCTCCGCCGACACCTACGATCTGCACGCCCGACTCCTCGAGCGGTAGCGCAGAGGGGCGCGCGCGCCGTGTCATTCTCCGGTGGGCCGAGCGGAAACCGCGACGAGCGGGCCACACCCGCAAGCGCCAATTGCTACGATGGCGCCCGTGCGGCGTCGACGGCCGAGCGCCATCGGCCGATCAGCCGAGCGTCGCTCCCAGAACCACCAACAAAGAGAACAAACATGTCCGTCTGTCGCGCGCTTCTCCTGACCGCCGTGCTCGTCGGATTGTCCCCGGCCGCACTCGCCCACGCCAACCCTCCCGCCAAGCCCGCCGCGGCAAGCAGCAACCCCGCGAAGTTCTGGACGGTCCCCCACACCGTCACCACCCACGGCCGCGTCACTGTCGGCGGCCACGTCATTCATTACACCGCCAAGGCCGGGACGCTGATCCTGCGCGACAAGGCGGACAAACCCACCGGCGCGATGTTCTATGTCGCCTATTTCAAGGACGGCGCCAAGCCGGATCACCGGCCCATCGCATTCCTCTACAACGGCGGCCCGGGCGGCAGCTCCGCGCCGCTGCACATCGGCGCATTCGGCCCGGTGCGCGTCGTCACCCTCAGCCACGAGCACACGCCGCCGGCGCCGTACCGGCTGGTCAACAATCAGTACAGCCTGCTCGATGCCAGCGATCTGGTGTTCGTCGACGCCATGGGCACCGGCTTCAGCCGCATCATCGGCAAGGCGGACGGCGGGGTGGGCACGCCGAAGATGTTCTACGGGGTCGATGCCGACGGCAAGGCGTTCACGCAGTTCATCACCGGCTTCCTGTCCCAATATGACCGGTGGAACTCGCCCAAGTACCTGATCGGCGAGAGCTACGGCACGACACGCTCGGCGGTCGTCGCGGGCATGCTGGAGAACACCGACAACATCGATCTGAACGGCGTCGTGCTGCTCTCGACCATCCTCAACTTCGACACGAGCATCGACCAGGCCAACCTCAATCCGGGCGTCAATCTGCCGTACGCGCTGGCGATCCCGACGTATGCGGCGGTCGCCTGGTATCACAAGCGCCTCGCCCAGCCGCCGGCGCGGCTGCACCCGTGGCTCGATCAGGTACAGGCCTGGGCCATGGGGCCGTATCTGGCCGCCCTCAACCGCGGCGCCGCGCTGCCGAGCGCCGAGGAACAGACGATCGCGGCGCAGATGGCCGGGTACACGGGCCTGAGCGAGCGATACCTGCTCAAGGCGGACCTGCGCGTCACCGGACCTCAGTTCGAGCAAGCGCTGCTGTCGGCCGAGGGCAAGACCACGGGGCGGCTGGATGCGCGCTTCTCCGGGCCCACGCTTGATCCGCTGGCCGAATACGCCGAATACGACCCGCTGATCTCCGGCATCGGCTCGGCCTACGTCTCGGCGGCGAATGAGTATCTGCGCCACACACTGCATTTCGGCGCCGGGCACCGCTATGTGTTTCTGTCGGCGACCGTGGGCAACGACTGGAAGTGGGAGCACACCCCGCCGGGCGCGGGCTCGCCGGCGCCGGTGGCGCCCAACGTCCTGCCGGATCTGGCCGCGACCATGACCCTCGACCCGAACCTGAAGGTCCTGGTCAACGCCGGGTATTTCGATCTGGCGACACCGTATTACGCCGCCGTGTACCAGATGCGCCAGCTCCCGATGCAGCCGGGGCTCGAGAAGAACGTCGAGTTCCGCTTCTACCACACCGGCCACATGATCTACGTGCGCCCGCAGGGGCTCGCGCACCTGCACGCGAACATCGCGCAGTTCATCCGCCAGACGGAATGACCCGTGAGCGTGCGGGGCCGCCGCGGCGGCTGCGCACGCTCGATATACTCGCGCATCATGGGGAACGGGTCTGCGGCGGCCGAGGGCGACTCGAAGCGGGGCATCACCTATGCGTTGCTCGCGGCACTGTTGTTCGGAGCGAGCACGCCGTTTGCCAAGATCCTCCTGCGGGAAGCCGCGCCGGTCACTCTGGCCGGCCTGCTGTATGCCGGCAGCGGCGTCGGCCTGGCCGTGTGGAGCGCGGTGCGCGCCATCGCGCGCCCGCGCGGGCGCCATGGCGGATCCTGGCACGGCGGTGGGCTGCTGTGGCTCGCCGGGGCGATCCTCACCGGGGGGATCGTCGGACCGGTGCTGCTGATGACCGGGCTGCGGCAGATCCCGGCGGCGAGCGCCTCGCTGCTGCTCAACCTGGAGGCGGTATTCACCGCGCTCGCCGCCTGGTTCCTGTTCCGGGAGAATTTCGACCGACGCGTCGCGCTCGGCATGCTGGCCATCGTCCTCGGCGGCGTGCTGCTCGCGTGGCCGGCGCGCTTCGCCGTCGGCGGCGCGGCGGCGTGGATCGCCGGCGCCTGTGCATGCTGGGCGATCGACAACAATCTCACCCGCAAGGTGTCGATCGGCGATCCGGTGATGATCGCGGCGCTGAAGGGCGTGAGCGCCGGCGCAGTCAATCTCGGCATCGCCGCGTTCCTTGGTCTGCGCTGGCCCGACGGCGCGCAGATCGCGGCCGCAGGGCTGCTCGGGTTCGCCGGCTACGGAGTGAGCCTGACGCTGTTCGTGCTGGCCCTGCGGCACCTCGGCACGGCGCGCACCGGCGCGTATTTTTCCACGGCGCCGTTCATCGGCGCGGTGGTCTCGCTGCTGGTGTTCCGGCGTCTGCCGCAGCCTGCACTGTGGCTCGCGGCATTACTGATGGGCTGGGGCGTCTGGCTGCATCTGACCGAGACCCATGCCCACGAGCACACCCATTCGCGCCTGCGGCATGCGCACAGCCACCGCCACGACACCCATCATCAGCATGAGCACGATTTCGAGTGGGACGGACGCGAGCCGCACGATCATGAGCACACGCACGAGCCGCTGACCCATGTCCACGCGCATTTCCCTGACATTCATCACCGACACGAGCACTGAACGCCTGGACGGGCGGCGTGCCGGGTGCGTCAGTTGACGCGTCGCCTGCGCACCGATGGCCGGCGGGTGCGCTCGATTCGGTAGACCGACGCCGGGGGCAGGTTGTTGGCCACCCAGCCGATGCGCTTGGCGCGCAGGCCGAGCCGTTTGAGGATCACGCTGGGAACGGGGCACAGGGGCCCGTAGGTGAATTGATAAAAGGCGCCGCCGCTGCGCAGACGGCGGAACGATCCGCGCAGGATGCGCATGATCTCGCGGCGCGGCATCGACAACAGCGGCAGACCGCTCACCACCGAGCCGGCGGCGCTCCCGTCGCACGGGTCGAAGCGGCGCAATTCTCCCGCCCCCATCGCCAGCACGCGCGCGGCCGGAAAGCGGCTCTTGAGCAGGCTTGCGAAATACGGGTGTGCCTCGATCAGCACCAGCTCACGCTCCGGGACGCCCCGATCGAGCAACGCGCGGGTAAAGACGCCGGTGCCCGCGCCGAGCTCGATGACCGGCCCGCTGGTCTCGACGATCTCGGAGGTGATGAGCCTCGCCAGCGCCCGTCCGGAGGGCGCGACCGCGCCGACGCCGCGCGGATCGCTCAATCCGGCCCGCAGGAATGTCATGACGTCGGCGGGCAATTTCAGGGCGGAAAGGCCGAAAAAGCGGCCGGAGCGCGCCCGGCTGCCTGGACCGCGGACGCGCTGTCGCGTCGAATGCTGGGTACGCGCGAAATCCATGGCCTGCTCCGGATGAATGTCGGTAATGCGCGACGATGTCCCCGCATTCGACGCGCTGCACGTTCGACTGTAGCCAACCCGGACAGTTCATTCAACCCGGGCGGCGGGCGTTCGAGCCCGCAGGCGCGCCTGCGGCCGGGGTCCGGGGCACATCGCACATCCGCAAGCACCGCGCCTTTTAACAACACCGGCATCGGGCGTGCCGGACCCGCATGGTCTCACGGTGCCCATGCGAGTCTTCCGCCCTGCTCTGTGGAATCGTTCTGCAAGCGGTCATTCGCGCTCTCTCTCGGACTGACGCACGGCCGGCTCACTCGTGCACGCCTTGTGCGGGACGGTCCGACCTGACCTTTGTCACCCCTGGCGCCAGAGAGCCGCGTGCCTGGGTGCCGAGCGGAGCCACGCTCAGCGGGATGAGGGCGGCAGGTTCTTGTGCACCACCCATCCCTGCCCGGCGAGAATCCCGGCAGACAGCCCGAGAAACGTGCCGGCGATGATGTCGCTGAGGAAATGCCAGTCGCCGACGATCAGGAGCGCCGCGGCGAGGCTCAGCAGCGCCGACAATGGCCAGATGCTGACGCGATAGACCCGCATGAAGACCCCGGCCAGCGCCCCGGCAAGGACCATGTGTCCCGAGGGGAAGCTGCTGTGGCCGGAGCCTCTCCAGAGGTGAAGCGCATGCTTCGCGCCGTGCATCACCGCCGTCGGATTGGGCACGCCGAAAAACGGCTTCAGAACCTGGCTATTGATATCGTACGCGCAGATCGAAGCGAGGCAGGCGACCGCGATCGTCTCGGCCAAGAGCGACAGGTGCCCCCGCACCAGGCGCGCAAGGATCAGGACCACAACCACCACCGCCTCGATGGCGAGAAGGATGGGCGCGCCGAAGGGCTTGTTCAGAGGATGCAGAAAGCGGCTGATTTTCCAGAAAACCACCGCGGTGGGCACATCGAGGCTCCTGAAGCACAGCAGCGCGAGCACGGTGCACACCACGAACAGCAGTCCCCAGATTTCCATGGCGAGAAGGAAGCGTTTCACGTTCTCGGTACCTCCGCTGCCACGGTAGCATCTGTACCAAAGATCGGCGAGCGCGGCGCGCCTTCCCTCGGTCGCGATTGCGAGGCGATCCAGCCCTGGGGTACGGCGCCCTGCGCGCAGCCGCGGCGCTACTGGTCTTGCGCCCGCTCCAGCTGGTGGCGCATGCGGCGCTGCTGCAGCAGCGTGACGCGCAGGCTCGCGGCGCCGATACAATGGTACTGCGCGATGATCGATCCGGTGTTTGCCTCCTTCTGGCAGAAGACGGTCTTGCCGTTGACGATCTTCGGGTTGTAGCCCAGATTGGCTGCCGCCTCGAGCAGCTTCGCCGACACACCGAATCGATTCGCTTGTGATGCGACTGACGCCGTGCGGGGTGAGCCCTGGCCGCTTCCGGGCGGATGGTCGGCGCAGCCCGCTGCGAGCGCGGCCAGCGCCGTGAGACAGGCGGCGATAAACAGACTTGACCGAGTCATTCCCAGTACTCCTGATGTCGCACGAGAGCGCGCTTCATTGACGCGTCGTTGCATTGCCCCTGTCTTTCCCTGCCGCTCTTGCCATTGCAGGCGCCCGGCGGACGCCGAATCGAGCGAATGCTGTCCCCCGCCTTCATCGGCTCGATTTAGAGTCTTTTGCCGAGTCCGACGACTGTGAAAAATTGCGCCATCTGGGCCAAAGAGTCAACGAGCCTCGGCGACCGAGACCGTTCCCGCGTGAGACGATTACCCGAACGCATCAGCGATGCGCCTGTCGACCTTAAGCGGCTTCCCGATCGCATCCGAATGCTGTCTTGCCAACGAATCCGTGGTGCGGGCACGAATGTCGCTGCTCCCGGCTACGCAGCCGCACGTATGCCGCCAACACCGGGCGAGGTGCGCACGATCGCTCTACCGGGCATCAGTGTGCCGCACGGCGACCGAGGCTGACGGTATAAGAGCCGGCCTTCTTCGGATCGGGAACGATCTTCGCATCACCGGACAGGGTGAGCACCCATCCTCTGCCGCGCACCGTGCGACCGGCAACCGAGGGCGGCGCTGCAACCGTGAGGGCGTGGAAGCTGGCATCGATCAGTGCATCACCCTGCGAGACGACGATCCGGCCCCAAGGCGCGCTCACCATGACGTGATGGTAAACAGAGCCGTAGCGACCCAGGCGGTCCAGATCGGTGGGATTGAAGCCGATCTTGAAGCGCCGCAGCGGCAGGCGCAGTGTCCGTCCCACCACAAGCTCGGCCCGGTACACTGCGTCGCGCTTCGCTTCCTTCGCGGCGCGCGCCGCTTCTTGCCGCTCAATGGCAGCGCCGCCATAGCGCGCGAGAATCGCCCGCGCCAGATGGTCCGGCGGTGTGACGACCTTGATGCCGTACGCCCTCGCTGCAAGAGCCGCAATCGAACTCTTCATCGTCACCATGCGTCGCCAGTGCGGCTCGACGGCGTCGAGCAGTTCCGAGTACGCCGGCCCGATGGCGAAGAAGAAGGTGCGCGCATAGCTTGGCGCCTTCTCGACGAGGCTCATGTCGTGCAGCGTGTACGCGAGGCGGCGTGAGGAAGGCAACCCGACATCGATGCCCGTGGACTCCGCAAGCCCCTCCATGATGTCGAGTTCGTGCTCCGGCCCGACAGTCGACGGGAGGATCGCGTGACGATAGGCGCGCAGCTCGAGCGCATCCGTCAGCGCCTTCTTGCGCGCGATACCCCTCGAGGTCAACGCGGCGCGCAGCGCATGAATCTCGCCACGCAGCCAGATCCGGCCGGATTCCGTGTCGAGCGCCGGATCGCCGGAAATCATCGCGTCGGCGTTTCGGGAGCCTTTGACGACGAACCCCAGCTTGGGCTGAATGCGGTGAAAGGACTCGTGCATGAGGGTGACTGCCTGCTGGTCGGCATCACCGGCGAGCGGCCAGATGATCTGAGCGAAGCGAATGCCGTGGTATTCGAACGGCGCATTCGCGATCGGCTCACTGGCCGGGAGCGTAAATCGGTAGTACGCGCCGCTGCGCTCCGCGCCCGGGAGCCGGACGTTCGCGATCGCCGCGTGGGTCCGCGGATCGGCGAGCATGAGCGGGCCGCAGAGAGTGCGGCCCCAGAGGCGGCCTCCGTCCGCGCTGCATAGCGCATGAGCGCGCACAAACACGGCCCGCGCCGCGGCAACCGGAATAGGTGGCGCATCCGCCCCCCGCGCCACAGGAATCACGAGCACGAGCGACGCGAGAGCCACAGCCGTCTTCATGATTCAGTTCCTCTGGAACGTTGCGTCCACGTTCAATTGGTTGCGCCTGTTTGGTTGATTACATCCGCCTCAGTGACTGCAGGAGGATTTTCATTGTTGTGCATCGTGACACCTTGCTCTGCGGACGCGGCGATGGCACCAGGAAGATGTCGCGGTAGTGTAGGACGGTCATTCAACCTGTTCAAGCACTGCGCGCAGTCGGTGTGCGGACCGGGATCGTGGATGAGGCGGTTCGAACGTAACGGACCTACACCTCAGACTGTGGCTCGCGATAAGGGTCATTGGCGTGGAAGTCGCGCGGCGCGAGGTTAGCCGCGAGCTTGATTCGTGCCGCCACTAGATCGCCCCTGACCAACACACCGCTCCTGAAGTTGACACGGCCCTGGTTGCGCCGCCAGCGCTCGACGGCCCCGCTGTGATCGTTTGATGAGCAGGCCATCAAAGACATTGCAGCCGAATTGCGGCAAGCGCCCCCGCAGGATGACTGTCCGTCCGGCTCAGGCCGCCCGCCATGGCGATGTCGACCATTCCACGGGGCATTCTCGCCTTGGCGCGAATCGCGGCTTTGGCCGAATGAGGGGCGCATCACGGTATCCGTCGCA
>JAKCEJ010000122.1 GCA_021838065.1 Pseudomonadota bacterium | reverse complement strand
CACGACGATCCAGGGGGCGATCGTCCTGACCCGCGCGCTCGAGGACCCGCGCGTGTTCGAGCGCGCCGGCTCACGCGTGCGCGAGCGGCTGCGCCTGAAGCGGCGGTGAGGGTCAGTGCCGGCCGCGGGCCCGCCAGGCCAGCAGCAGCATCGCCGCGCCGAACACCGCGAGCACCAGCCCCCACCACAGATCGATGTTGATGCCGAGCGAGCGGTTCGCCAGAGCATGTCCGCCGGCGAGCCCGTACGCGGCGAGCAGCACACCGAGCAGACTGAACAGCGCACCGATCGGAACGCGGATGTCGAGTCCCATGAGCCCTCACCAGAACATGACGTTGAGCACCACCGCCGCGGCCAGCACACACGCGCCAAGCAGCGCCGGTCGACGATACCAGCGCCGCTCGCTCGTATGCTCGCGCGGCGTCAGCGAGTACACGAGCCCGACAAGCTCCTGCTCGGGGCGCGGCCGAGTCGCCAGACTCACCGCGATGGTGACGAGCAGGCACACCGTGAAAGCATAAATCGCCGTCCAGAAGTTCTGCGCCATCTGGCTCGGATACAGGTGCATCACGGCGATCCAGCCGCCCTTGATACCCGGCGTGCGGCCCACCGGCAGCGTCAGCCCGTGATGCACGGCGGCGGCCGCGGTGCCGGCGAGCAGCCCGGCAAAGGCGCCATGTCCGCTCGCGCGCTTCCAGAACATCCCAAGCAGGAACGTGGCGAACAGCGGCGCATTGACGAACGCGAACAGCAGCTGCAGCAGATCCATGATGTTGCTGAAGCGGTTGGTGACGTACGCCGCCGCCACCGACAACGCGATGCCGACCACCGTGGCGAGGCGTCCGACAGTGAGGTAGTGCGCATCAGAGGCGTCGCGGCGGATGTACGCCTGATAGATGTCGTAGGTCGACACCGTGTTGAAGGCCGTGACGTTGCCGGCCATGCCGGTCATGAAGCTCGCCATCAGCGCCGTCAGTCCGAGCCCGAGCAGGCCGTTCGGAAAATAATGTCCCAGCATCAGCGGGACCACCATGTTGTAGTTGAGCTGCCCGTCGGCCTTGCGCGGCAGAGTCAGTCCGCTCGCTCCACCGTGCACCGTGGCGGCGATGGCGATCATCCCCGGCAGGATCACCAGGAACGGAAAGAGCATCTTCGGCACCGCGGCGATGAGCGGCGTGCGGCGCGCGGAGTCCATCGAGTCGGCCGCGAGCGCGCGCTGCACGACCAGGAAATCGGTGCACCAGTAGCCGAAGGAGAGCACGAACCCGAGGCCCATGGCCATGCTGAACCAGTCGATTCCCATGGGATTGTCGCGAGGGCTGCCCATCACGCCCCAGGTGCTGAGCCAGGCGTTGGGCGCATAGCCGCGCGTCTGCGCCACAGTGTGCAGGCCCGCAACCAGGCCCTGCCAGCCGCCGACGTCCTTCAGGCCGATCAGCACCAGCGGGGCGAACCCGAACACGATGAGGAAGAACTGCAGCACCTCGTTGTAAATCGCCGAGGTCAGGCCGCCGAGGAAGATGTACACGAGCACGATCAGCGCGGAGAGGGCCACGCTGGTGTTGAAGTCCCAGCCGAGCAGCAGCCGCAGCAGCAGCGCAAGCGCATAGAGCGAGATGCCCGAGGAGAACACCGTCATCACCGCGAAGGTGATGGCATTCAACCCGCGGGTCTTCTCATCGAAGCGCAGCTTCAGGTACTCCGGCACCGAGCGGGCGCGCGAGCCGTAGTAAAAGGGCATCATGAACACCCCGAGGAACACCATCGCCGGGATCGCCCCCACCCAGTAGAACTGGCTGGTGGCCATGCCGTACTTGGCGCCCGAGGCGGCCATGCCGATCACTTCCTGGGCGCCGAGGTTCGCCGAGATGAACGCCAGCCCCGCGATCCACGCCGGCATGGATCGTCCGGAAAGGAAGAAATCCGTGCTGGTGCGCATGGAGCGCTTCAGCGCCGCGCCGATGCCAAGCACGAACGCGAAGTACGCCCCCATGATGATCCAGTCGATTGCTTTCGGATGCATGCGGCCGTCCCTTCAGCTGCGCACCGCGCCGCCCGCAGATCCGATGCGGCTTTGCCAGGCGGCTTGCAGGGCCTGCGCGCGCTGGCGCACCAGCGGCGCGCCATCGCCCGCTCGGTAGAGCGCCCCGCCGACGCCGATGCCGGCCGCGCCGGCCTCGAGCCAGCTCACCAGATCGTGCGCGCCGGTGCCGCCGACCGCCCACACGCCCGCCGTGCGCGGCAAGACATCGCGCAACGCCTTCAGATAGCCGGGCCCCGCGCTCGCGGCGGGAAACAGCTTCAGCTCGGTCGCGCCCGCCGCGAGCGCCGCGAACGCCTCGGTAGCGGTGAAGAACCCAGGCAGGCACTCGAGCCCGAGCGCGGTGGCGCGGCCGATGACGGCTGCATCGGTGTGCGGCGAGACCACCAGCCTCGCGCCCGCCGCGGCGACTTCGTTTACCTCCCGCACCGACATCACCGTGCCGGCGCCAATCAGCGCGCCCTGGCCGAAAGCCTCACTCAGGAGCGCGATGCTCGCGAGCGGCTGCGGCGAGTTCAGCGGCACCTCCATCACACGAATGCCGCCCTCGAGCAGCGCCCGCCCGATACCCACCGCATCCGCCGGACCGATTCCGCGCAGAATCGCCACCACCGGCGGCGCATCGGCGCCGGTGAGTTCTCGTAGCATCATGTCATGACTCCTGCAAACTCTCCGCTGCCGCATGCAGTCCGGCGAGCACACAACGGTCTCCGTCGAGCCGGTGCACATCCGTGCCGTAGCCAGCGAGCGCGCGCAGATAGCGCGCCGTGAGCGCCGGATCGCCGATGAGCGTCAGGGGTGCGCCCGCGGCGCTGCGCAGGGCGAGCATGCTCTGCACCTCGGCGCCGATCAGCAGCCCTGAGAGCAGCGAGCGGGCCCAGCCGGCCGAACGGGCCTCGATCAGCTGGGCGCTGCGCACTTCGAACAGGTTGGCCGCCAGATCGAAGCGCGCCGCGTTGCGCAGGCCGACGTCGAACGCGTCCTCATCCGGCTCTGGGGCAGCGCCCACCCGCAGGAGCGAGGAGCGCGTGCTCAGCAGCTCGAACAGTTCCCCCGTGAGATAGGTCTGCAGCCGCGCGATGCGCCCGTCGCGCACCTCGACCCATTTGCTGTGCGTGCCCGGCAGCACCATCATCTGCCGGCCCGAGGCGAGCGAGGGCTCGAGCGAGAGTGCCCCAAAGATCTGCGTCTCCTCGCCACGCATCACATCCGCCACGTCGCGGAAGTTCTGCGCCTGAACACCGGGAAGGAGAGTCAGCAAGCCCTCACCGCAGCGCAATGCCGCGGCGCCGGCAAGCCATTGTGCCGCGGTCGCCGGAGCACGCACGTAGGGCACCTCCGCAAGCCCGTTGCGCGATCCCGCCATGCCGCAGAGCACAATACGCTCGAGGTGCCGCTGTGCGCGCCACGGCGCCAGCACGCGCGCCAGCACCTCGGCGGGCGAGTCCTGACCGAGCTGTCCGATGCCGGGCCCCTCGCGCCGCTCGGCGATCGCCCCGCCGAGCGCCAGAAAGGCGCGCAGCCGGCTGCTGCCCCAGTCGCACAGAACCCGCGCCGGCCCACCTGGCGCACCCGGCGCTTGCCGCGGCGCTACGGCCTCGAGGGCGCACTCTACGGGCTCTGCCATCGGCTCACTCGCACCCGACCGTCGCGGACGGCTGGATCCGGCCCGGGGTCGGAGCGCTGAAGCAGAACACATCGCCGGCGAGCGGCTGCGCCGTTCGCTCGCTCGGGGAGAGGCCCTGACGGGCCGTCGTGACGTACGCGGTGCGCAGGTCGGCGCCGCCGAAGGCCACCTTCGTGACCTGCGAGCAGGGCAATGCCACCGTGGCGAGCAGCCTCCCGGCCGGCGAATACCGCCGCACACCCCAGCCGGACCACAGCGCGATCCACAGACACCCTTCGGCATCCACGGCGGTCCCGTCCGGATAGCCCGCGCCCTCCTCGATCCGGATCAGCTCGCGCTTGTTGCGCAGCACGTGCGGCTCGGGCCGGTCGAAGGCGTACACCGCGCGACCGACACTGTCGGTGTGGTAGAAGGTCCGCCCGTCGGGACTGAACGCCGGCCCGTTAGTGACGATGTAACCGGTATCCAGGGTCACGCAGCGGCCGTGCGCATCGAGCCGATACAGCGCGCCGCTCGGCTGGCTCTCCGGGTCGTGCATTGAGCCGAACCACAGCGCCCCCTCGGGACTGACGCAGCCGTCGTTGATGCGATTGTCGGACAAGTGCGGCTCGACCGGCGCGAGCGCCGTGAACGCTCCGCTCAGCGGATCGAACCGGTGCAATCCGCCCTTCAGTCCGACCACGAAGCCGCCGGCGGCGCGCGGCGCGAGAAACCCTGGCGGCGCCGGCGTCGGCCAGCTGTGCTGCTCGCCGCTGCCCGGTCCCAGGCGATGCAGCCGGCAGCCCTTGATGTCGACCAGCCACAGGGCCGAATCCTCGGCGACCCAGAGCGGGCCCTCGCCGAGCTCGGCACCCACCGCGAACGCCAGCTGCGCCCTCACGCTCAGCGCCTCACCGCGCGGCATCTGCCCATGTCCGCACCATTGCGGCGCCGACCGCGGCGCACGGGCGGCACGCCATTGACCTGCACGGTTTCCCCCTCCGAGGCCTGCGCAGCGGATGCGCCGCGATACATCTGATTAGTCTGATTATTTGGCCGCCAGCCGTCAAGCGGCGCAGGCCGTGCGCTGCGCGAGCCGGCGCTCAGCGGCGGTAACCGTAGTACTCGCAGAACCAGTCGACGAAGCGGCGCACGCCCTCCTCGACCGGGGTCGCAGGACGGTAGCCAACATCCCGGGCGAGATCCTCGACGTCCGCGCACGTCTCGGGCACGTCCCCCGGCTGCAGCGGCAGGAAACGCTTCTCGGCCTTGCGTCCGAGGCACTCCTCGAGCACCTCGATGTAGCGCATCAGCTGCACCGACTGGTGATTGCCGATGTTGTAGATGCGGTACGGCGCGCGGCTCGAGGCCGGATCGTGCGTCGCGCCGCTCCAGTTCGGATCGGGCGCGGCGATATGCTCGCAGGCGCGTACCACTCCCTCGGCGATGTCATCGACGTACGTGAAATCACGCTTGTGGTGCCCGTTGTTGTACACATCGATGGGCTTGCCCTCGAGGATGTTGCGGGCGAACAGGAACAGCGCCATGTCGGGGCGTCCCCAGGGCCCGTAGACGGTGAAGAAGCGCAGTCCCGTGGTCGGCAGCGCGAACAGCGCCGAGTAGCTGTGCGCCATCATCTCGTTGGCCTTCTTGGTCGCGGCGTAAATCGACAGCGGATGGGCCGCGCCCCGATGTGGCGAGAAAGGCATGTCGGTATTGGCGCCGTAGACCGAGCTGGTCGAGGCATAGACCAGATGCTCGATGCCGTTGTGCCGGCAGCCCTCGAGCACCGTCAGCGTGCCGGTGACGTTGCTGCGCACGTAACTGTGCGGATCCTTCAGCGAATGGCGCACGCCGGCCTGCGCAGCGAGGTGGATCACCCGTGCGAAGCGCTGCTCGGCAAAGAGGCGCGCCATGCCCGCCTCATCGGCGAGGTCGAGGCGCACGAACCGAAAGCCGCTCTCGCGGCTGAGCAGTTCCAGGCGCGCCTGCTTAAGCGTGACGTCGTAGTAGTCATTGAGGTTGTCGAGCCCGACCACCTCATGCCCGCGGGCGAGGAGCTTGCGGGTCGTGTGAAAGCCGATGAACCCGGCCGCGCCGGTGAGAAGAATTTTCATAGGTACCAATTGCCCTCGGCGGCCGCACGCACCGCCAGCCGTTGCGCCATTCGCCCGCATTGTACTCAGCGGCCCGCGCGCGATGCAGCGCTTTGCGCCACGCCGCGCGCCGGGCTAGGGCCGCTCGACGCCGAGCGTGGAATCGAGCGGCGCGCGGGCGCCGCTGCGGCGGGTCTTGCCGGTGATGATGATGACTACGCTCACGATCACGAGAACCGTGCCGAGCGCGGTGCGCGCATCGAACGGCTCGCCGCCGAAGAGATACCCGATGACGACCGCGACCAGGGGATTGACGTAGGCATAGGTGCCGACCCGGGTCGGAGACTCATGATGAATCAGCCAGATGTACGCGCCGAACCCGAGGAGCGAGCCGGCCACGATGAGATAGGCGAGCGCGAACCAGGCGCCGGCACCGACCGCCGCGGGATGAAAGCCATGCTCCTCGCCGAGGATCACGGTGGCCACCGCTAGCAGCCCGCCGCCGAGGAGCATCTGCGTGCCCGCGCTCATGATCTTCGAGCCGGGCAGCGGCAGCACCCGCATCAGAAGCGAGGCGCCGGACCAGCTCAACGCCGCCACCACGAGTGAGACCGCTCCCAGCCAGTACACCGGCGCGCCGGCGACCCCCAACGAGGGATCAACCAGCACCACCACGCCCCCGAGGCCGATGAGGAGCGCGACCGCGAGGCGCGGTGTCAGCCGCTGCGTACGCAGCCAGATGATCTCCCCGATGGCCGTGAAGGCCGGGATGGTCGCCAGGATCACTGCCGCCATGCCCGAGGGAACCCGGCGCTCGGCGCTGAAGAGCAGACCGTAGTCGAGCAAGAAGATGAGAAATGCGAGCAGCGCGATCGAGCCCCACTGACGGCGGCTGGGCAAGCGCGCGCCCCGCGCCAGCCCCCACGCGCACATCACCGCGCCGGCGACGCTGAAGCGGATCGCCGCCAACAGCAGCGGCGCAATCTCGAGCACGCCGACGCGAATCGCGAAGAACGTCGAGCCCCAGACGAAGTAGATGATCCCGAAGGCGGTGAGGGTTTTGAGCCTGCTGGGCACGGCGCGCTCCGGCCGGGGTGAAGACGAGGGGTGTAGAGAGGACGATGATACCGGGGTGCCCGCGGTGCCGCCTCGATCGCGACGCCGCACGGGCGCTCAAGCGCGCAAGCGTACGCGCCCTACAGCATCGTGCGCATCGACGGAAAGTCTGCCCCAGAGCGCCTCGACTGAGCGTTCCGCAGCGGTGATCGCCTGCAACGCGCGCACGGCGTCGGCATCGAATGTCACGCCCGCACCCCGCTCGAGCTCGGCAAGTGCCGGATCGATCCCGAGCGCGCACCGGTACGGCCGATCGTCGCACATCGACTGGAAGACATCGGCGACCGCAACGATGCGCGCCTCGGGCAGAATCGCCTCGCCTCTCAAGCGGGCCGGATACCCCGATCCGTCGAGACGCTCGTGGTGCTGCGCGACGATGAGATGAATCGGCCAGGGCAGAATCACCGGCGCGAGAATGTCGGCACCGATCTGCGCATGGGCCTCGACCAGGGACCGCTCGGCGGCGGTGAACGCGCCGGGCTTGGAGAGGATCTCCCAGGGAATGGCCACCTTGCCGATGTCGTGCACGACCGCGCCGAGGTACAGGCCCTCGAGCCGCTCGCTGTCCAGCCCCAAGCGGCGGCCCATCGCCACCGAAAGCTCGGCAACGCGCAGCTGGTGACGCGCGGTGAATTGATCCCGCCGCGCCGCCACCGCACTCATCGCATGCACGGTCTGGATCAGGGCGAAGCGGCAGTTCCCAAGCGCTTCCTCGAGCTCATCGGCGCGCCTGCTCGGTTCTGATGTCAGGTCGATATCGGGGTTGGCGTTCATCCACTCAATCCGTCTCACACGCAGTCGGGCTCCGGCCCGCGTCAGTCGTCGGGGCCCGTTGCAGCAGCCACCCGTTGCGGGGTCCGCCCGGCATGGCCTCACTGCGCGGCCCGCCGAGCACCCCATCCTTTAAATCGAGTATATCCATAGGCGGGGGCGAATGCAGAGCCGCGAATCGCGGGTCACAGCGTGCGGTGAGTCACAAATCGGTATGTCCGGGGCGGAGTTTTGCGCGCTACTGCCGACAACAGGGTCAGATTACCGAGTGTCCGTGTGACCACCGGGGAATGGCTCCATCTATGGGTTTCTGGCTGCTGACACCGCTGCTGCTCGCCGCCGCCGCCGTCGCCATGCGACCGGCGCTGCGCCGGGCGTTCGGTTGGGGCGCGCCGATCGCCGGTCGTGCCCCGGCCGGCACCGCACCGGCGCCCGGCGAATCCTCCGACCCGGCCGCCGCGGCGCAGCCGGCGCCGCAGCCGTCACAGGAG
>JAKCEJ010000121.1 GCA_021838065.1 Pseudomonadota bacterium | reverse complement strand
CCTGTTATCGTCATAGTTGACGAGTATAACTATATTAGAATCGTAAACCGTCATAAACGACGAATTGCACATTTTAGATTACAAGAGTATATTCGCCTTATTTGGCGAAATAGACGCTAGAGAAACCCATAATTCGGTAGAAGCAACGACCTATGAACATCGAGTCTGGGATGACGGACACTGCCATCCTGGCAATCCTGGGCAAGCGGGTCGAACGACACCGGATCGAGGCGGGCCTGACCCAGGCTGAGCTGGCCGAGCGTGCCGGCATCGGCAAGCGCACCCTAGAGCGTCTAGAGGCGGGCCGCGGCACCGAGCTCGTGACCCTCATCCGGGTACTGCGGATACTGAACAGCTTGGAGAGTCTCGAGAGGCTGCTTCCGGAGCTGCCTCCGAGCCCGATCGAGCAGCTCAAGCTGCGCGGCAAGCAGCGCCAGCGAGCGTTCCGTCCTCGTCGCGGGCGCAAGCCCAATGAGCGCTCTGGCCGCCCACAAGAGGGCGCGCCGACCAAGGCTTGGACGTGGGGCACGCAGCCGGCGACGACGCCCCCGGTGAGCAACAGCCCACGCTCCGCCAAGAAGTAAGGTGTGAGCCATGGCCACGATTGCCGAGGTGAGACTCTGGGGGCGGCGCATCGCGGCGGTTTCCCTGGACGATGGGAGCGATGTCGCGGCCTTCCAGTACGATCCTCAATTCGCGGCCAGCGGCATCGAGGTCTCGCCGATCGCCATGCCGCTTTCATCGCGCATCTGCACTTTTCCCGCGCTGCCGCGGATGTCTTTCCACGGCTTGCCGGGGTTGCTCGCCGACTCCCTGCCCGACCGGTTCGGCAATGCGCTCATCGACGCCTGGCTCGCCATGCAAGGCCGCACGCCCGAGAGCTTCAATCCCGTCGAGCGGCTCTGCTACATCGGCGCGCGCGGCATGGGCGCCCTCGAATTCGCGCCCGCCACGGGGCCGCGTCCCCGGCAGTCGACAAAGATCCGGGTCGATGCGCTCACTGCGCTGGCATCGGACATCCTCACGCGCCGCGAGGGGCTGCACGAATCTCTTTCTTATGAGCATCGCGATGCGGCACTGCAGGACATCCTCCGTGTCGGCACTTCCGCCGGCGGGGCGCGCGCCAAGGCCATCATCGCCTGGAACCCCGAGACGAATGAGGTCCGCTCGGGCCAGGTAACGGCCCCTGCGGGCTTCCAGTACTGGCTGCTGAAGTTCGACGGCGTGAGCGGCAACCAGGACAAGGAGCTGGAGGATCCCAAGGGATATACCGTCATCGAGTACGCATACTCGATGATGGCCGCGGCCGCCGGTATCGAGATGACCGAGTGCCGACTCCTCGAGGAAGGCGGCCGGCGGCACTTCATGACCCGGCGCTTCGAGCGCACCGCCGATGGCGGGAAATTGCACATGCAATCGCTCGCCGCGCTCGCGCACCTCGACTTCAATGCCGCTGGAGCGCACTCCTACGAGCAGGCCTTCGCCGCGATGCGGCGGCTGAAGCTCCCGATGAATGCCCTCGAGCAGCAGTTCCGCCGCATGATCTTCAACGTCGTCGCCCGCAACCAGGACGACCACGTCAAGAACATCGCATTCCTCATGAACCTGCGGGGCGAGTGGTCGCTGGCGCCCGCCTTCGACGTCACCTACGCCTACAACCCGCAAGGCCGCTGGACCCGGTCTCACCAGATGACGGTGAACGGCAAGCAGGAGGGGTTCACGCTCGAGGACTTCCGCGCGTGCGCCGCAACCGCGGGACTGAAGCGCGGTCGGTCCGAGGCGATTCTCGATGAGGTGCGCACTGCGGTAACGCGCTGGCCTGAATATGCCGAACGCGCCGGGGTGTTTCCCTCCCACCGGGACCGGATCCGCTCGACCCTTTGTCTCGATTTTCCGCAGCGCGAGACACGGAAGGACGCACGTCCCTAGCTCCCCCCATGCAATGACCGCAACCGACCTTCTCAGGATCCCATCGCCCCCTTGATGCGATCGCCGCTGAGCGGCAGATCCTGCAGCTTGAGTCCCGCGGCATCCGCCAGCGCATTCGCGAGCGCCCCGGCTGCCGGGCCCTGAGCTGCCTCGCCAGTCCCGAGAAACGGTTGACCGGGGCGATTCAACACCACCACTTCCACCGACCGCGGCGCGGCAGAAAATCGCAGGATGGGATAGCTCGCCCAGTCGCGGCTCGTGATCCGTGTGCGGTCGAACTTGACCGACTCGAGCAACGTCCAGCTGAACGCCTGAATGATGCCGCCCTCGATCTGGTTGCGGATTCCATCGGGATTGACCGCCTCGCCACTGTCCACCGCGGCAACCACCCGCAGCACCCGCGGCATGGGCTCGCCGCGATCCACACTGACCTCGACGGCAATCGCCAGGTACGCGGCGAGATTCTTGTAGCGCGCAAACGCGAAGCCCTTCCCGCAGCCGGCAAGTCGGCGATACGCTCTCCAGCCGAAGCGCTCCGCCGCCGTACGAATCACGGCGAGGGCTCGGGGATCGTCGAGATGCCGCAGCCTGAACTCGACAGGATCGAGCTTGCCGGCGCGCGCGAGCTCGTCCATGAAGCTTTCAATGGCGAAAACATTGAAATGGGCTCCGAGGGAGCGCAGCGCCGAGACTCTGAGCGGCATCTTCGGCACGAACCGGTAATCGACCCTCAGGCTCGGAATCCGGTAGAGCGGCAGCGCGTTGCGATCACCGCCGCCCGCTGGCAGGGGCAGGGGCCTCGGCGCCGGCGGGCTCAGCGGGCGCTCGAGATACCAGGCCGGCATCAGCTCGCGGGCGCCGCCGGGGCGCGTGGAGTGAGTGTTGCTCCAGACTTGGTATTGCCACCAGGCGATGTGGCCCGCCGCATCGAGTGCACCGCGCACGCGCGCCAACATCGCCGGCCCGTATGGCTCCCACTTGTGCTCATCGGCCCGCATCCATTGGACACGCACGGGGCGCCCCGGCACCTGCTTCGCGATGAGTGCCGCATCAGCCGCCGCGTCGTCGGCTCCGTTGTGCCCGTAGCATCCGGCGCCCTCGACCTGAATGCACCGCACACGGCTCTCGGGCAACCCGATGAGCCCGGCCAGCGCGCTGCGCAGCGGATAGACCCCCTGGGTCTGCGTCCACACGGTGAGCGCGCCATGATCGAACAGGGCAACGGCGCATGACGGCCCGATCGACCCGTGCATGAGATAGCCGCGGCGGTACTCGGCCTCGAGCATCGTTGCCGCGTGCGAGCGCCGCAGACTCGGCGGGCGGCCCCGCCGCCCGACGGGCACGTCGCGCGACGGCCACGCGAGGAGGTCTGCAAAGAGACGGCTCTGATGCGGAAGACTCGCGGTCT
The DNA here is from genome assembly GCA_021838065.1 of Pseudomonadota bacterium. GTDB lineage: Bacteria > Pseudomonadota > Gammaproteobacteria > Steroidobacterales > Steroidobacteraceae > 13-2-20CM-66-19. The sequence continues at coordinate 4,901 of JAKCEJ010000121.1, read as the reverse complement.
CCTCCCAGCTTGCGGAGCGGCTGAGGGCTTCCATCGCAACGATCGCCTGATACTCGCGCCGCGCCACCACAGCGAGGTAGCTGCCGTTGCGCACGACGCGCAGAACGCCTGGAAGGCGAAGAATCGGGGCGGTCTCGACCGAGCGCAGTCGAGCGCCGTAGCTCGGTGGACGGACCACTCGGGCGTGCACCATGTCGGCAAGGCGCAGGTCCTGCACGAACGCCCGCTCGCCGAAGACCTTCGCCGGAACATCGACGCGTGGCCACGAACGGCCCATGACGCGACGATGCGCGGGATTTCCGAGCGGCGAGCGCGGCTCGGCGCGAACGTGCAGCGTTCGATCGGACACGAGATCGGCATAGGCGATGCGCCGCCCGCCGGGGGCGATGACCGCGCCCTGCGCGGCCGTCAGCTCCCCGCGGGGCTGACGCAGACGCTCGGAGGCAAGGCGCATCATAATCTCGCGCGCCTGCGCCGCGGCATTCATGATCGCCGTGCCGCTGTCCTCCATGGAGAGGCTGCCGGCCGTGTATCCCTCATCCGGCGTGCGGGCGGTATCGGCCGTCACGAGCGTGATGGCCTGCGGCTGCACGGCGAGCTCTTCGGCCGCGACCTGGATCAGCGCGGTCTTGATGCCCTGACCGAGTTCCGCCTTGCCGGTAAAGACCGTGATGCCGCCGGCATCGATCCGCAGCCACGCATCGAGCATCGGGGTGGACCTGAGGCTTCCCGGCAGCGAGCGGTCTGCGGCCCTGCCCGCGCTGCGCGCCGCTGCGCCCGCCAGCGACGGTGCCAGCGCGAAACTCACGACCAGCGCGCCTCCCGTCGACAGCACCGCTCGGCGCGAGACCTTCATGTCGGGAACGCCCATCAGCCGGCCCTGCCGAGGCTCGAGAGGCCACTCGCCACGGCACGTTGGCGTGCTTCGGCCGCGCGGCGCACCGCCCGCACGATTCTCAAGTGGGTCCCGCAGCGGCAGAGGTTCGGCTCGAGCGCCGCCCGGATCTCCTCGTCCGTCGGCGATGCATTGCGCTCGAGCAGCCCCTGGGCGCGCATGATCATGCCGGCAGTGCAGTAGCCGCATTGTGCGGCCTGCTCCTCGATGAAGGCGTGCTGCAGCGCCCCGGGGCGCTCGCGGGTTCCCAGTCCCTCCACGGTCGTGATCCGCTGACCCGCGAGGTCACCGACCGGCACCACACAGGAGAACACCGCTGCGCCCTCCACCAGCACCGTGCACGCACCGCACTGCCCGAGGCCGCACCCGAACTTCGCCCCGTTGAGCTCGAGCGTATCGCGCAGCACGTAGAGCAACGGCGTACTGGGCTCATCGTCGACTTCGACGGGACGGCCGTTCACGATGAGACGAATCATCTCGCACCCGTGATTCCCGAGGTCTCGCCGCAGAGTATGCGCCGCCGGTCACGCGGGTGTGAAGCGAGCCGCAGGCATCACCGCCGATGCTCGCTCAATGCGCTTCGCACCCGCCGATTACCCAACCGGGTTGCGGGCTGATCGGCAGGGCTCGCGAGCATCGTCAGGGACCACTTGGCCTGGACGAGGATGAGATCTGCCTCAAGTGCGCCCCATCAGGGCTGCGAATCGTCCGGCGAAGAGCAGCCCTGCTCAATCGTGCAACCGCCCGCGCGCCGCAATTCGGCGTTCTGCGCTCAGATTTCAGGGGAGGAGGTGATAGAAAATCCCTGTGACTTTCCGGTCGGACGACAGCGGCACGATGAAGATCTCGAGTCTGCCGTGCGCGAAGCTGGCCAGATAGTCGTCAGCTCCATTAGGCATGACCTTAAATAGGCGCAAAGACTCGAAGGCGCCCAGCTGCTTGAACAGCGCCGCGGACTGTGCGGCCTGTTGGCGCGCGGCCGCTGCGAGCGCCGGGCTCATCTGGCTGTAGAGCGCGTGCCCGGTCCGCTCGTATGACTCGATCTGACTGCGGGTCGCCGCTGCGCTGCCGGGGCTTGCCACGTTTTCCCGGATCCGCATCCGCAACGCAGCCTCTGCAGCCAGCGCAACACTCTTCGGCACCCGTTGGGCCGGCATCAGATTGCCGTTCTGATGCAGTACGAGCCCGCTGACCTTGCCGGCGCAATTGCTGACGAAGCTGATCTGCGCCGGCACAACCGTGGCGAAGAATTCCGTCGGGCTTTTCGGATACTGCTCAACCGCAGGCTGACCCGTCAGCTGGGCGAAATAACGGTCGCCGTGACGGAAGACATGAAAGAATGACGTCGTCGTGAGCTCGTAGTAGCCCACGTACTTGTCGAAAGCGGATGGATTGAACGGCACTTCCTTCTGCGGGCGAGTCTGCTGCGCAAGCAGCCTCGCGTGCTCGGCAGGCGTCAGATTCATCGCGCTCGATGGCTGCGCCTGTGCGGTAGGGACCGCGGGCGCCGCAAGGAGAATCGATGCACTGAGTGCACCGGCGAGGGCGATCGAGATTGCGATCGGCTTCACCCGGTCGACCGGGAACATGTCACGTCCGCTCATAATCGCCTCCACGCGCCGCTGCAACTGCGCGCCGGAAAACCCCCGCCGTGCAGGTGATGCCGGCCTGCGCGAAAAACCGGCACACGTTCAGGATGCCTTCGGCGTAGACCTCGGCGCCGGTGCCCGCGGCGAGGACGGCCTCGCCACCGGCCTGTTCACGCTCAGCAACGAGCCGAGCGCCCAGCCACCACACCGGCGGGTAGAACCAGAACAGGGCCTGGACCCGCATGTGCATTGCGGCCCTCAGGTTATCCCGCCGGCGGTAATGCGCAAGCTCATGGTCCAGGACGACGCGGGTCTCGGCCGCGGAGAGCCGCTGGGTAAGTCCTCGAGGGAGCATCACGAGCGGACGCCGGAGTCCGCCGAGGCTAGGCTCGAGGGCTGCCCGGCATTCGACGATGGGTATCGGCCCCGCCAGCGGCTACGGTCGCGCCGCTGCGAGCACGCGGCGCATCGGTCGCCACCGCAGCAGTCACGACAGCAGCATCGACGCGCAGCCGAGCGCCCAGAGGACGAGCAGCACTCTCGGCCAATGCATTGCGGGCGCTGCGGTGCGCAGAAGCGCCGCCCGCGGCCTGCGCTGGCAGGGCGAACGGCGCTGAAATGCGCGCCGCCATCGCCGAGCGCGGAACGAACAGTAGCGACGAGGCGCTCGCGGCCGCAGGGCGCGGCACGAGCGCGGTCAGCGCAGCGCCAGCCCACCGGCCAGTCACGGCAACAGGGTGGATTGCCACAAGTGGTCCAACAGCGCGCCGATCATGGCGGCTTCCCCTGTTTGGCCAAGCGCCGCAGCGTGCTCTCGGCTTCCTCGATGTCCTTGAGGCTGAGCCTGCCCGTCTCGATCAACTGCGCCATGACCGGGTGCGCCTTGCCGCCGAAGAGCGCGAGAGAATCAACGATCAGGCGGCGCTGCGCCGCCTGGCGGGACACTAACGGCTCGAAGATGTGGGCATTGCTGATCTTCTTCAGGCGGTGCACCACCCTCTTGCCCTCGAGCCGGTAGACCCTGGTCTGCACGGTCGTGCAGGCGGGGCGCTGCTCGGAGGCAAAGGACTGCTGGGTCTCGCGGATCGACAGCGCCCCCCGGCCCAGACGGCTTCCATGATCTGCAGCGCGAACCGAGTGAGACTTGGGATTCTGGCCACCGCAGTCTCCTACGTCTGTCATAGGATCTACTACATCACCGTGCACGAGCGCAAGCCTGCCCGAGGGCACCGCGTCCGCTGCAAGCGCTTGGCGAGCTGAACGTCTGCCGGCGACCCCGGTGTGCCGGCATCCGCAGCCGCCGCATTGCTCCTGATCCCTCCTGCCGCTTACGATCCCCGGCATGGAATCGTGCCTCGGTGCTCTCCTGCCGCTGCTCGCGCGTGAGCGCGCCGCCGGCCGCGCTAGCGCGCTTGCCGTTCTGCTGAGCACGGTGGGCTCGACCTACCAGCGCCCCGGGACGCTGCTGCTGATCGCCGCAAACGGCGAGTACGCCGGGCTGCTCTCCGGCGGCTGTCTCGAGGGGGACCTCGCCGAGCACGCCCGCGCGGTAATCGACTCGGGCGCGGCGCGCCGGGTCACCTACGATCTGCGCGACCCGAACGACCTGGTCTGGGGACTCGGAGCGGGCTGCGAGGGCGCGATGCACGTGCTGCTGCTGCGCGTCGGTCCGCTCGAGCACTGGCAACCGCTCGCACATTTTGCGGAGGCTTTCGCGACACACACGCCGACGGCCGTCGGCCTCATCGCCGAGTCCCACGATGCGCGCCTTGCGCTCGGCACAGTGATGCTCCCCAACGATGCGACGGAGACGCTCGGAGCTGCGGCGCGCACCGCACTCGCGTCCGCGAGCCGCTCCGCCGAGCCCGGTTGGTTCGAGCAGCCCGGGCACTGCCGCCTCTTTCTTCTGCCGCTTGCGCTGCCGCCTCGGGTGCTGGTGCTCGGCGCCGGGCCTGATGCTCCGCCCTTGGTGCGCCTCGCGGCCGAATTGCAGTGGAAGGTGACGGTCCTCGACCATCGGCCCGCGTTGGCCGTGCCCGCACGATTCCCGGCGGCCGAGCGGGTCATCCAGGCCCGGCCGCAGGCACTCCTCGAGTCCGTGGACCCGTCGACATTTGACGCGGCCGTCGTCATGACGCACCAGCTCGAGACCGACCGCGAATACCTGCGCGCGCTGTCTGCAACGACGCTGCCCTACATCGGCCTGCTCGGCCCGCCGGCGCGCGCCGCACGGCTGCTGGGCGAACTCGCGGCGCAAGCAGCGGCCTTGCGCGAGCGGCTGCACGCCCCGGTGGGATTGGACCTCGGCGGCCGCTCGCCGGAGGCGATCGCAGTGTCGATCGTCGCCGAAATCCTCGCCTTCCGGCACGGGCGGCTGAAGGCGGCCGCGCCGTCAGGCTGAGCCGACGCAAGCGCCG
>JAKCEJ010000120.1 GCA_021838065.1 Pseudomonadota bacterium | reverse complement strand
CGATCTAGCCCGGCGCCATACACGATCTGCCGGGCGCGCTGCCCGCGCCGGGCGAGGTCGTCCGGGTCATCGACCCGCAGATCCGCGAGCAGCTCGCGCAGCGGCTGCCACGCCTGCGCCTGCTCGAGCATGTAGCGGTATGCGTCAGTGGTGATCGCAAATCCGTTGGGAATGAGGACCCCTTGCGGGCGCAACGCGCGGTACATCTCCCCGAGCGAGGCGGTCTTGCCGCCGACCAGACGCAGATCCGCGCTCGAGATCTGCTCGAAGAACCGGATGTAACGTGATGCGGAAGACATCATCACCCCTCTGGCCTCAGGCGACATGAGGCGCTTGCCGGCATCGGCCGGCGCGTACCTTGGCCGTCACCAAACGCTACGCGCCTCACGCGCGGCGTGAATCCGCAGTTGTGCCTATCGGCAGCGCGGCCGGCGCCACGCGGCGCTCAGGCCGCCTGCCGCTGCGGAAAGTGCGGATCGCGGACGCGCGGGCGGCAGGCGGAGAATTTTGTTTTGTATGGGCCGGCCGGGCCCAGGCAGTCCGCGCGGCGCCCGGAGACTGCGCGAATGAAACCCATTGTGCCGCGGACTCGCGCTGCGAGTGGCAGGCTGGACGAGAAGGTCGCCTTTCTCACCGACGCACGGCACTATCCGCACCGCCCGCGGGTGATCTGGAGCATCGAGACGCATTTCGCCTGGATCTTTCTCGCCGGCGAGCGCGCCTACAAGCTGAAGAAGCCGCTGCACCAGGCATCCATGGATTACCGTACGGTCGCGCTGCGCGAGCGGGCCTGCCGGGCCGAGCTCGAGCTCAACCGGCGCCTCGCTCCGGACGTGTATCGGCGCATCGTGCCGCTCGGACGCGCTCGAGACGGACGGCTCGCGTTGCGCGCCGGCGCGGGCCAAGCAGTGGATTGGCTGGTGCAGATGCGCCGGCTTCCCGCCGCGCGCATGCTCGATCAGGCGATCGCTGAGCGGTCGGTTGGCGTGCGCGATCTCGAGCCCGTCGTGGCCCGCCTCGCCGCATTTTTCCGCAGCGCCGAGCGGCGGCCGATGACCGATCGGGCGTATCGCGCTCACATGCGCGCAGAGATCCGGCACAGCGCGCGCGCGCTGCTGGCACCCGATCTTGCGCTGCAGGCCCGTCGTGTGAAGCGCGTGATGCAGCTGCAGCTCGCCTGGCTTGCGCGCCATCGGCAGCTGCTCGATGGGCGCGGGGCGATGCTGCGCGACGGGCACGGCGATCTGCGCCCGGAGCACGTGTTCCTCGGCACCGCGCGGCGCGCGGCGTGTGTCATCGATTGTCTCGAGTTCGACGCGCGGCTGCGCCGGCTCGATCCGGCCGAGGAGATGGCTTTCCTCGCGATGGAGTGCGCGCGGCTGGGCGCAACTCGGCTGGGCCGTGATCTGCTCGCCCGGTATGCGCAGGCCATGGATGATTCGATCCCGCAGCCGCTGATCGAGTTCTACATGAGCCGTCGGGCCATGGTCCGCGCCCAGATCGCCGCCTGGCACGTGCGCGATCCGGAATTCGCCGGCCACGCGCGGCAGTGGCGGGCGCGGGCGTACTCCTACCTGAACGATGCGCTGTGCTACGTTCGCCGTGCGAATGCGCGGGATTGAGCGAGGGCCGACGCCGACGCCGGGCACCGTACTCAGGCCGGCCAGCGCTCGAGAAGAGGTGCGACCGGTTGGCCGGCGAGCATGCGCCGCACGGCCTCGCCGAGCAGCGGCGCAGTGTGCAGCGTGATGAGCCGATCGGCGCCGGCGAGCGCGGCGGGCAGGGTGAACCCGACGCTGTCGGTCACCGTGATGCTCGCGATCGATTCCGCGGCCAGGAGGGCCGTGACACCTGTAGGCAGCGGGGTGTGAGTGACGGCGGCGTGCACCGCGGTCGCACCGCCGTCGCGGCAGGCCGCCGCAGCGCGGATCAGCGTGCCTCCGGTGGCGCACAGATCATCCAGTACGATCGCCGCCCGGCCGCTCATCTCGCCGGCAAGCGTGCCTCCCGAGACGATGCCTTTGGCGCGGCGTTTCTCGACGAACGCCAACCCGACCTCCTCGTCGGACCGCGCGGCCAGCAGCTCGCGGAAGATCTGCGCGCGCTTGATGCCGCCCACATCGGGCGAGACTACGGTGAGTGCCGCTCCTCCACCGAGGCGGCGCAAAAAGTGCTCCGCGAGCATTGGCAGCGCGGTCAGATGCACCGTGGGGATGCGAAATGCATTGTCGAATGCGGCGGGATTGTGGACATCGAGGCCGATGAGGCTACTGGCACCCGCCGCCTCGAGCAGCTCGGCAACGTAGCGCGAGGTGACCGGATCACGAATCTGGGTGCGCCGGTCCTTGCGCGCGAACGCGAAGTAGGGCAGGAGCACCACGCGGGCGTCGGCGCCGGCGTCGCGCAGGCATTGCAGCAGGAACAGCAGGCGCACAAGCCGCTGCGGCGCCGGCGCTTGCTCGGTGGCCGCGAGGGACTGCACGACGAACAGCCGCCGTCCGCGCGCGGACTCGAGCGGCCTCAATTTGAATTCCCCGCCATCGAATGCCCGCTCTTCGATGGGCAGCAGCGCTACGCCGGCTTCGCGGGCGACCGCGCTTGCCAGCTCATGGCTCTCGCTGAGTCCGACAACGGCTGGTGGTATGGGGTTCGGGTGCATGCGTGCTGACCGGATGCACCGAGCGGATCGTTCGGCTGGGCGGGCGCCGCCCCACCGCTCGGAGCGCATCTGTGCGCAGGGAGTCTTGCGCAAGTACGGCGGCGCCGGCATCCGCAGCACTGCGTATAGCGTCGGTAAACACACGGATGGGCAGCCGGCCGGCCAGACGTATTCTGAAGCGCGATCCGGCGGGAGATCACGGCGGAGCCGGCCTGCATGAGCATTCACAACGGCGATATCGCGGCGGCATTCGATGAGATCGCCGATCTGCTCTCGATCCAGGGCGCGAATGCCTTTCGCATCCGCGCCTACCGGCGCGCGGCGCAGAACATACGCGGCCTGCCGCATGAGATTGCCGAGGCGGCCGATCCGGCTTCGTACGAGGCGCTGCCCGGCATCGGCGCGGATCTTGCGGCGAAGATTGCGGAGCTGATCCGGACCGGCCGCCTCGCCGCGCTGCAGAAACTGCGCCGCCAGGTCCCGCCCGGTCTGCGCGACCTGTTGGGTCTGCCGGGCCTGGGTCCGGTGCGGGTGCGCGCCCTCGCGACGGCGCTCAAGATCAAGAATCCGGCGGATCTGCGACGCGCTCTGGCCGCTGGCCGGCTTGCGCAGGTGCGGGGTTTTGGTCCAGCCGTGCGCGCGCGTCTCGAGCAGGCGCTCGAGCGTGCGCCGAGCGAGGCGCTCAAGCGTATGCCCATCGCTCAGGCCGCCGAGTACGCCGAACCGCTGCGGCGCTTCCTCGCTGCAGTGCCTGGCGTCGAGCGCGCCGAGATCGTCGGGAGTTACCGGCGGGGCCGCGACACCGTGGGCGATCTTGACGTGCTGGTGTGCGCGCCACCGACAGTCGATCCGGCCGCGGCGCTGCGTGGGTATGCCGATCTCGGCGCGCTCAACGCCGCCGGCCGGACCAAAGCCTCCGGAGTGTTGCGCAATGGACTGCAATTCGATCTGCGGGTGGTTGGCTCCGAGAGCTTTGGCGCCGCGCTGCAGTACTTCACCGGCAGCAAGGAGCACGGCATTCGCCTGCGCCAGCGCGCGCGCGCGCGGGGCATGAAGCTGAGCGAGTATGGGCTGTTCCGCGGCCAGCGGAGCCTGGCCGGGCCGAGCGAGCCTGATGTCTACGCAACGCTCGGACTGGAGTGGATCCCGCCGGAGCTGCGCGAGGACCGGGGCGAGCTGGAAGCGGCCGAGCGCCATGAGCTGCCGCAACTGCTCGAGCGGGCCGATCTGAAGGGCGATCTGCACGTTCACACCCGCGCCACCGACGGACATGACTCGCTCGAGGACATGGTGGCCGCGGCGCGCGCGGCCGGCCTCACCTATGTCGCGATCACCGACCACAGCAAATATCTGGGCATCGTCCGGGGTCAGGACGCCGGGCGTCTGGCGCGTCAGTGCGACGCCATCGATGCGCTCAACGAGCGGCTGCGGGGATTCACGGTGCTCAAGGGCGCCGAGGTCGATATTCTCGAGGACGGCCGGCTCGCGCTGGCGGATACGGCGCTCGCGCAGCTCGATGTCGTCGTCATCGCGGTGCACAGCCATTTCGATCTGCCTGAGGCGAAGCAGACGGCGCGGGTCCTGCGCGCACTGGAGAGGCCGCACGTCACGGTACTGGCGCATCCGAGCGGCCGCCTGCTCGGCGAGCGCGAGCCCTATGCGCTCGACTTCGAGCGCGTGCTGTCGGCTGCGCACGAGCGGCCGTGCTATCTCGAGGTGAACGGACAGCCTCTGCGGCTCGATCTGGATGACGTCCACGTCAAGGCGGCCGTTGAGCACGGTGTGTTGCTGTCGATCGCCAGCGACGCGCACTCGGTCGGGCAGTTCGCCAACCTCGAGGGCGGAGTCCGTCAGGCGCGCCGCGGGTGGGCGCGCAAGGGGGACGTGCTCAATACCCGTCCCATCGCGCAGCTGCGCAAGCTGCTGCGCGCGACCCGGCGATGACTCGCGCCTCAGCCGCCCGGCTGGCGGTTCCTGGGGTCTAGGTGCTGCGCAGCAGGCGCGGGTCGATGGGCAGCGAGCGGATGCGCTTGCCGGTGGCGGCATAGAGCGCATTGCACAGCGCCGGTAGCACCGGCGGCAGCGCCGGCTCGCCGAGACCGGTCGGATCGTTATCACTGCGCAGGAAGTGCACCTCGACCGGCGGCGCCTCGTCGATGCGCAGCAGCCGATACGTGTTGAGGTTGCTTTGCACGACCCGGCCGTCCTGCACCGTGATGTTCAGATGCAGAGCCTGCCCCAGCCCGTCGAGGATCGCGCCCTGCGCCTGGTTGTACGCCCCGGCGGGATTGATGATCTGCCGCCCGATGTCGACCGCTGCCCAGATCTTGTGGACGTGCGGCGTGCCATCGGGCTTCACGCTCGCCTTGACGACCTCCGCGACGTAGCCGAAGTGGCTGTAGTAGAAGGCGAGTCCCATCCCGGTCCCGGCCGGCAGCGCGCTGCGGCGGGCCCAGCCGGACTTGTCCGCGACGAGCTCGAGAACGCCCCGCACCCGGCCGGTATCGAACGGCGGGATCTTCATCCCGAACTGCCGCGGCGGCGCGGGCAGGACGCGCGGCGGGCCATAGAGCGCGAGTCGCAGCTCGAGCGGATCACGGCCGCCCGCGTGCGCCAGCTCGTCGATGAAGGACTCGAAGGCGAAGGCCAGCGCATTGCCGCCGGGATTGCGCATCGGGCCGGTGGGCATGTCGAGCTGAAGCAACGACTGGACGAACTCGAGGCTCGGGACGTAGCCGGCCGGGAAATGATCGCGTGGCAGGCCGGCCGAGGAGGCGACCCGCCCGCTCTGCCCGAAGGTGATGAAGTGATCGCGGAACGCGATGGGCCGGCCCGAGGCGTCGAGTCCCGCTTTGAAGTGATGAAAGCCGGCCGGGCGGTAGGAGTCGTGCTGAATGTCCTGCGGTCTGTTCCAGAGGAGCTTCACCGGGCGGCCGGCGTGCCTGGCGATCATCGCGGCCTCGACCATGTAGTCGTTGTTCAGCCGCCGGCCGAAGCCGCCGCCGATCCGGGTCATGTGCACGCGGATCCGTCCCGCATCGATCCCCAGGGTGCGCGCGACCAGCTTCGCGCCCGGGCCAGGGTTCTGCGTGGGCGCCCAGATTTCCACGCTGCCGTCTGCTTTGACATGCGCGGTGCAGTTCATCGGCTCGAGCGTCGCGTGTGCGAGGAACGGGTAGGAATACGACGCTTCCACGACCTTGGCGGCGTGCGCAATCGCCACGTGGAAATCACCATCGCGGCGGATGACCGATTGCGGCGCATCGCCGGCGAGCCGTGCCGCCTCGCGCTCGAAGGCGGGCGTGCTCTGGCCCGTGACGGAGCGCGGCTCCCACTCGACGCGCAGCTTCTGCAGCGCTTTCTGCGCATCCCACCACTTGTCGGCAATGATCGCCACGCCGTCGACCAGCCCCATCCGCACTGCGGCATCGCCCTCCGTCGCGTGCAGGATGAACGCATCGCGGATCCCCGGCAGCGCCTTGATCTCCCCGACATTGGCGCGCACGACGCGGCTGCCGAAGACCGGGGATTTCTCATAGACCGCGTAGCTCATCCCCGGCAGCATCGTGTCGATGCCGAACAGCGGCTCACCCGCGAGCACGCGCGGGCTGTCGACCCCGCCGGTGAATTTTCCGATGATCGTGTATTGCTCGGGCTTCTTGAGGGCCACAGAGTCCAGATCCGGCGCGGAGAGCGAGGCGGCCTTGCTCGCCAGAGCGCCGTAGCTCAGCGTCCGGCCGCTCGGGCGGTGTCGCACGACACCCATGCTGGCCTCGCACTGAGCGCGCGGCACGCCCCAAGTGCTCGCCGCCGCGCTGATCAGCATCTCCCGTCCGGCTGCGCCGACGCGTTGCATCGGAATCCAGTTGAGCGGCGTGCCGAGGCTGCCGCCGGCGAACTGCGCGCCGTAGATCGGATCGAGCATCGCCTGCTCGACGCGCACATTCTTCCACTCGACGTCGAGCTCATCGGCGATCAGCATCGGCAGGGTGGTCTTCATCCCCTGACCGATCTCGGGGTTCTTGGCGGTGAGCGTGACGATGCCGTCCGGGGCGATCTTGATGTAGGCGGAGATCAGCGCATCCTCCGCCGAGGCTTCCTCGACGAAGCGCAGCGTCAGGAGCAGTCCGCCGCCCACGGCGAGGCCGGCGCCCAGAAAGGCGCGGCGCGAGATGTGCAGACCCGACTTTGCCTGCGCGCCGGGCTGCTGCACGGTATTCTCACCGCTCATGGCCGTTCCTCCCGCGTGTCGGCCGTGGGCAGGCCGGCGGCGCGCTTGATGGCGGCCCGGATCCGCGTATACGTGCAGCAGCGGCAGATGTTGCCGCGCATCGCCTCATCGATGTCCGCGTCGGTTGGCCGGGGATTTTTCGCAAGCAGCGCCGTCGCGGTCATGACCTGACCGGCCTGGCAGTAGCCGCATTGCATCACGTCGAGCTCGAGCCAGGCCGCCTTGACCTTGCGGCCCCAGTCGCTCTCGCCGATTCCCTCGATGGTGACGATCGGTGCATCGCCGACTGCGGAGATCGGTGTCACGCACGCGCGGGCCGGCACGCCGTTCAGGTGCACGGTGCAGGCGCCGCAGGCGGCGATGCCGCAGCCGAACTTGGTGCCCACCAGATGCAGATCGTCGCGCAGGACCCACAGCAGTGGGGTATCCGCGTCTTCCTCCACCGTGCGGCGCTTGCCATTGACCAGAATGGAAAATCTCATCAGCGCCTCCGCTTCAGTGGCACCGTCGAGCGACGGCCCGGCGATCGCGTCGCAAAATTATAGGAGATCCCGCAGGGCCGGTCAGCATCGCTGCACCGTGGCAGCGGCTTCCCCGGCGTGCCTGCCGGTCGGGCGAGGAGCCGAGGGGATAACAAGCGTTGGCTCGGACGGTGCGCTGCGGGTCTCAGTGCGTGGCGGAATCGACCATGACGGCCAGGTCTGCGGGGGTGTCGAGATCGAAAGCGGCGCTCGGCATCGGCACCGGGCGCACCTCACCGGCGTGATGCTCGAGAACCGTCCGTGCGCCCACATCGCCGGTGAGCCGGCGCAGCTCGGCGAACAGCCGGCGCGGGAAGATTGCGGGCGCGCCGTTTCGATCGCGGTACTGCGCGGCGGCGATGGACTGCGGCGCGTCGCGCCAGCTCGCTGCGAGCCGGGAGAAATCCTCGGTGCTGATCAGCGCTTGGTCGGCCAGGACCAGCATCACCCCGTCGCAGGAGGGCGGCAGATGCTCGATGCCCGTGCGAATCGACGCCGCGAGGCCCTCGCTCCACTGCGAGTTGATCCGCACCGCGACGGGCGCGTGTGTCAGGATCGGTGTCAGCTCATCCGCGTGGGCGCCGAGGATGACCCAGGTCCGGTCCGCGGCCGCGGCTGCGCGGCGCACGACGCGCAGCAAGAGCGGCTCGCCGTCGAGATCGACGAGCTGCTTGACGGCGCCGAATCGGCGGGCCGCGCCGGCGGCCAGAACGAGCGCATGCAGTTCGGTGCGAGGCACGGGCACGCGGCGCTTGCGTCGGCTCAGCCTGACGCCGCGGCCGCCTTCAGCCGCCCGTGCCGGAAGGCGAGGATTTCGGCGACGATCGACACTGCGATCGCCTCCGGCGAGCGGCCGCCGAGGTCCAATCCCACCGGGGCGTGCAGCCGCTCGCGCAAGGC
>JAKCEJ010000119.1 GCA_021838065.1 Pseudomonadota bacterium | reverse complement strand
CAACCGCGCCGAGGCGGCCCGCTACCACCTGACGGCTGCCGAGGTGCGCCCCTACCTGGTGTTGAACAACGTCATCACGCGCGGCCTCTTTTACCTTGCGCACCGGCTCTACGGCATCACCTTCAAGGAGCGCAAGGACCTTCCGGTCTATCAGAAGGACGTGCGCGTGTTCGAGGTGTACGACGACACCGGCAAGCCGCTCGGCCTGATCTACTTCGATTACTTCCGCCGCGCCAACAAGTCCGGCGGCGCCTGGATGGACAACTTCGTGGTGCAGTCGACGCTGCTGCACCACCTGCCGGTGGTGTACAACGTCGCGAACTTCACCAAGCCGGCGCCCGGGCACCCGGCGCTGATCAGCATCGGCGATGCGGTGACGATGTTCCACGAGTTCGGCCACGGGCTGAACAGCCTGTTTGCCGATGAGGTGTATCCGAGCCTCTCCGGCGTCAACACGGCGCGGGATTTCGTGGAGTTCCCCTCGCAGTTCGATGAGCGCTGGGCGCTCTATCCGGCGGTGCTGCGCCACTACGCGCTCAATGAGCGCACCGGTAAGCCGATCCCCGTGGCGCTGATGGACAAGATCCTGCGGGCGCGCAATTTCAACGCCGGGTACAGCGTGGGCGAGGAGCTCGCCGCCGCCGAGCTCGACATGCAGTGGCACACGCTGCCGTGGAGCGCGCCGCTGCAGAACGCCGACACGTTCGAGCGGGCGGCGCTGAAGCGCACCGGCATGGCCCTTGCGGACGTGCCTCCGCGATACCGCTCGAGCTTCTTCCCGCACATCTGGGGCGGCGGCTACGCGGCCGGGTACTACTCGTACTTCTGGACCGAGATGCTCGCCGATGACGCCTATGACTGGTTCCTCAGCCACGGCGGCCCGACCCGCGCCAACGGGCAGCGCTTCCGCGACCTGATCCTGTCACGCGGGCACACGGAGGGGTACTGGCAGATGTTCCGCAGCTTCTACGGCCGCAATCCGCAGATCGGGCCGCTGCTGCGCTACCACGGCCTGATCCGCTCGCACACTCGCTGAGGCTCCCCGAGTCTGCGCGCGGCCCGATCCCGGGCGCGCGCCGCACGCCGGAGCCCGCGGCGACGCACGCGCTGCGCTGCCCTGCAATCCGATCGGAGCGTGAGGCCCACGTCGTCACCGGCCTTGCGAGGCAAGCGGATTGTCGGCGGTTCGGCGCAAATCCAGCCGCAATCCTGCCAAGAAGTGCCGCCTCGACCTCGGGGTCGATTCGCTGCCCGGCCTGCCTCAGGCCGCGACCGCCGTGGGCTGCGCAGGCCGATATTCCGTTCCATGCGCCAGGATCGCCCAGGCCAATCGCCGGCGACAGCCAGGGGCGCGTGCGGGAAACCGCCCGCGGCGCCGTCGCCTAACCTGGGCAGCGACCGGAACGCGCAGTGCGGGGAGTGGACTGCATGGCGGAACCGGTACGGTGGGCGACGACGGCGCCGTGTCAACCCCACCCCATGATGAACCGCGAGCCCACCTCAAGGCCCGCAAGGGCCGAGACCCCTAAAGCGCTGTCAGGTACGGCGCGAAGACGGGTCGGGGCGGGATTCTGTAAACAGGCTCGCGATCCAAGTCGTCGGGCGCTGGGTCGCGGCAGGGCGGCCGGGCACCCAGTCCCCTGCGGAGTGAGTGCGGCCGCATCGCACGGCGGCCTCGGCAGCTTTGGCGCGGTGCCACCTCAAACCCGTTCGCGATGGATGGGCCCGGCTGTTGGCGTTGCGCAACGCCCGCGAGGTCTCCGCCGGCGCATCACGCGCATGACGCCCGTCAGAATCCCGATCCGCTGCGTCAAGCCGGGGCTATCCAGCGCCCATGGGACCATGTATTCTCTGCGATACAGCGACTCGCAAACGAACGCTTGTTTTAATTCGAATGGGCGAGTGGGGGAGGCGGCATGCTGAAGAAGAATGGGGGTCTCATCTGCGCTGTACTGACCACGCTCGCGCTGGCGGGCTGCGGTCAGGGCAGTCAGACCTCGACCGTGGCCACCAGCACCCAGCGGGGCACGCTGGCGGTCGATCCGCCTCTGCGGGTCGCCTCGCTCAGCGCCTCGGCCTTCTCCAGCGAGCTCGGCGCCACCACCTCCGGGCAGCAGCTGCTGCAGCTGGCCGGCACTCCCGCCTGCGGAGTGGATTTCTACTACCTCAAGTACTGGACGGTGGACCCGTCCGGCAAGCCCGCGGAGGTCTCCGGCGCGCTGATGGTGCCGACCGGCTCCGGCGCGCAGTGCTCGGGGCCGCGGCCCATCGTGCTCTATGCGCACGGCACCTCCACCGACCAGACGTACAACATCGCGGACATCAGCGACCCGAACAACGCGGCCAACAGCGAGTCGGCCATGATCGCCTCGGTGTTCGCCGCGCAGGGCGACATCGTGGTGGCGCCGAACTACGAGGGCTACGACATCTCGAACCTCGGCTACCATCCCTACATCAACGGCGCGGTGAACGCCGATGACATGATCGATGCGCTCGCCGCCGCGCGTACCGCGCTGCCGCACACCTTCACGCCGAAGACCACCGACAGCGGCCAGCTGTACGTGACCGGCTATTCCGAGGGCGGCTACGTGGCGATGGCCACCGTGAAGGCCATGCAGGCTGCGGGCGAGGCGGTGACCGCCTCGGCACCGTCCTCGGGGCCGTATGCGCTCGAGGCATTTGGCGACGCAATTTTCTTCGGACAGGTGGACATCGGCTCGACGGTGTTCGCACCGATGGTGAGGACCAGCTACCAGAATTCGTACACCAACCTCCACAGTACGCCGGCGGAGGTGTTCTCCTCGACCTACGCGACCGGCATCGACTCGCTGCTGCCGAGCACGACTCCGCTCACCACCTTGTTCCAGCAGGGCAAGCTGCCGGAGGCGGCGCTGTTTGACAGCACGACGCCCACTTCCTCGACGGGCATTGCGGCGGTGGATGCGGCGGCCGATCAGCTCCTCGCCCTTCCGAGCAGTCCGCCGTACAGCGCCGCCGATGCGGCATTGTTCGATGCGGGCTTCGGCAGTCCCTACCTGATCAACAACTCCTACCGCGTGGAGTACGTGGACGATGCGGTGGTGAACCCGGACCAGGCGGAGATGGAGCTGCTCAAGGGCGCTACGTATGAGAACGGACAGCTGACGGCCAGCAACGTGGCGCTTGCCACCTCCCCGGCGGTCGGGCTGCGCCAGGACTTCAAGTTGAACGACATGCGCAACGGCGGCTGGGCGCCCAAAGAGCCGATGCTGATGTGCGGCGGCGATCAGGACCCGACGGTGTTCTTCGAGGTGAACACCGGGGTGATGGCCGCCGAGTGGGGCCCGCTCGTCTCGGCGGGCCTGGTGAGCGTCCTCGACCTCAACGCCACCCCGAGCGGACCGTTCGCGGTCCTGCAGGGCGCCTTCCAGAGCACCTATGGGGCGATGGTCGCCGCCGAGGGGGCGAGCACCGCCATCCAGTCCTACCATGCCACCGAGGCACCGTTCTGCATGGTGGCGGCGCGTGATTTCTTCGCGCAGGTTCCGTAGGCCCTGACACGAGAGACGACCATGCAGAAAAAGATCGCAACACTCGCGCTCGGCACCGCTCTCGCGCTTGCGGCCACCACCGGAGCGCGTGCGGACAATGCCACGCCGAACGACATCCGCATCGGCGGGTACTTCGTGCACTTTGCCAGCAGCGCCACCGACATCACCGGCCCCTACACCATCCCGGGGCTCAACAGCAGCATCAACAACACGACGACGCTGTATCTGGGCTATGTGCGCACGCTCTCGAGCCATTTCGCCCTCGAGCTCGCCATGGGCTGGCCGCCGGTGACCCATGCCACGGCCCGGGGACCGGCGGCGGTGGGCTCGGTGCCGTACAACGGCCAGAAGATCGCCGGCATCCGCTGGCTGTCCCCGACGCTGCTGCTCGAGTACAACTTCTTCAACCCCGGGACGCGCTGGCGGCCGTTCGTCGGCGTCGGCGTGAACTACACGTACTTCTATGACCGCTCGATCACCGCGGCGGGCGCGGCGGTGAGCGGCGGACCGACCTCGATCTCGATGCCCTACTCGGTGGGGCCGGCAGTCACGGCCGGGGTCAAATACCACATCAATCAGCGCTGGCACATCGTCGCCTCCTACTCGGTGGCGCAGGTGAACAGCCGCCTGACCACCGACACCGCCGGGGTGTACCGGACCTCGAGCGTGCATTTCTGGCCGAACGCGGTGGTGTTGTCGGTGGGCTACTCGTTCGGCCTGTGACCGGCTGAGCGGGAACTTTGCCCACCGCGCTGGGTCTCAACCCATGCGCGGCGGGCCGAGTCACCTCGAGGAGCGTCAGCTGGACGCAAGACGCGCTCGGCTCGCCGCTCAGGGACGAGTCAGCGCCGCGCGACACTGATCATTGGCATAGAATGACGCTCCCGGCCGACAGGGTCGCGGTGCTCGGCAGTACTTGAGCGGATCATCGTTCAGCACGAAGCGGGGCGGTTTCGCGCGGCGTCTGACGCCGAGGCGCACCGTGCCCGCATGGGTCGGATGGCTGGCGTTTGCGGCCTTCGGCCTGCGCGCGCTCGTGCCGCTCGGCTTCGAGCCGGGCATGCACGGCCTGTCCATCGTGCTCTGCCACGAGGGATTCCCCACCGGTTACTTCGACCACGGCGGGGCGCTCCATGGCCGGCAAGGCGCCGGCTCGAGCCCGGCCACCCACTGTGTCTTCTGCAACGGGACCTCGCCGGCGCCGGCCTATGCGCTGACGAGCCTTGTGCATCGCGCCCCGTATGCCGTTGACCTCCCGTTCACGCAGCCGCCGGCCCCCGCGGGCGTCCGTTTCGCGCACATCCCGCAGGCGCGCGCCCCGCCCGCCATCGTCTGATCGATCTCGACCGCGAGGCCGGTGCCGCTGCGAAGGCGCCGCGCGATCCACAATGACTTCGATTCGGACGGCGGCGCCGCACGGGATGCGGCGCCGTGGGAGACTCCACGTGACAGATCCTACTGTGAGCCGGACGGGGCGCGCGTGCCGCGCCGACCGACTCCGTTCCCTCGCGGCCGCGGGCGCGCTCACCGCGCTCGGACTGATGCCGGCGACCAGCTGGGCGTCGGCCTTCGGCACGGTGCGCGGCACCGTACGCACCCTCATGGGCAAGCCGGTGCCGGGCGCCGCGGTCGAGCTGCAATCGATCGACTCCGGGCGCGTGCGCATGCACCAGAGCAACGCTCAGGGCGCGTTCGTGTTCCAGAACGTGTCGGTGGGCCACTACATGCTCTCGGTAAGCGGCCCGGGCTATGCGCCCGCCAGCGAGTCGGTAACCCTGGTCCCGGGGTACTTCCCCAATCTCACCGTGCGGCTGCATCCGGCCGGCGCGCTGGAGAAAGTGACCATCACCGCGCGAGTGCATGCCCCGGTGGTCGCCTCGGTGACGCCGATCACGCTGGTGAGCGCCCAGGACATCCAGTTCACCCCGGGCGCGGTGCTCACCAACAGCCTGGCGATGATCACCGATTTCGTGCCGGGCGCCTACATCGTGCACGACCAGCTGCACGTGCGCGGCGGGCACCAGACCGCCTGGCTCATCGACGGGGTGGAGATCCCGAACACCAACATCGCGAGCAACCTCGGCCCGCAGATCGACCCCGAGGACATCCAGGTGCTCGGCGCCGAGCGCGGCTCCTACAACGCCGACCAGGGCGATCGCGTCTACGGCATCTTCAACGTGATCCCCAAGAGCGGCTTCGGCCGCAAGAACCAGGCGGTGCTCGATGTCACCGCCGGCAACTTCGGCCAGACCGACGATTACCTGAGCGTCGCGAGCCACACGCGCAAGTTCGCCTACTACGCGAGCATCGACGGCAACCGCAGCAACCTCGGCATCGGCACCCCGGTGGGGCAGATCATCCACGACCAGGAGCTCGGCTACGGCGGCTTCACCAACCTCATCTACGAGCCGGACTCGCACGACGAGCTGCGCTTCGTCGCCGCCTCGCGCAAGGACGATTACCAGATCCCGATCTATCCGGGGCAGCGTCAGAGCGACACGCAGCGCGAGGCCGATACCTTCGCGGTGCTCTCCTGGGAGCACACCTTCACAGACGACGCGACGCTCACGAGCTCGCTGCTCTATCACTACAACCGCGCCGATCTCATCGGCGGGGTCAGCGACTACCCGACCAGCACCACCAGCCGGCACACCTCGACCTATGAGGGCGGGCAGGAAAAGCTCGAGATGAAAGTCGGGCGCAACCACCTGGGGGTCGGCCTGTTCGGCTTCGCGCAGCAGGACACCAACAACTTCTCGCTGCTGTTCAATCAGACCGGCGCGGGCGCCCTGTACGAGGCGCTGAACCCGACCGGGGGGCTGCTTGCCGCCTATGCCCAGGACACCTATCACCTCGATCACTGGGTGAACCTGTCCGCCGGAGTGCGCTACACGTATTTCACGGGCGGGATCACCGAGACCGCGACCAGCCCGCGCACCGGCATCACCGTGCGCGTGCCGCACCTGAACTGGGTGTTCAGCGCCTTCTGGGGCAAGTACTTCCAGGCCCCGCCGCTCGATACCCTCTCAGGGCCGCTCGCCGCGTTCGCGAGCAGCAACAACACCGCGTTCCTGCCGCTGCACGGCGAGCGCGATCAGGAGCGCGAGATCGGCGTGACCATCCCGATCGACGGGTGGACCATCCATGCGGATTATTTCGTCAATCAGGCGAAGAACTTCTTCGATCACAACGCAATCGGAAACACCAACATCTACCTGCCGCTGACGGACGCGGGCGCGCTGATCCGCGCGCGCGAGCTCACGGTCCGCTCGCCGATGCTCTGGCACCGAGTGCAGGTGCACATCGCCTACTCGAACCAGACCGCGGACGCCTTCGGCGGCATCACCGGCGGGCTGACCAACTTCGCGCCGCCCGCCGGCTACTACGCGCTCGATCACGATCAGCGCAACACTTTCAACGGCGGCCTGAACGCGATGCTGCCGGGGCACTGGTTCCTCGCCGCGGAGCTCTACATCGGCTCGGGCTTCACCAACGGCAACGTCGCGCCGCCGACCTGGCAGCCGAGCCACCTGCCGAGCCATGCACGGCTGAACTTGAGCGTCGGGCGCAACATCACGCGCAATCTGCGGGTGTCGCTGAATGCCCTCAACGTGTTCAACAGGCATCTGCTGATCGACAACAGCCAGACCTTCGGCGGCACGCACTGGGACAACCCGTTCCAGATCTACGCCGAGGTGCACTACAAGTTCCACTACTGAGGCGGCGCGCCGCCCGAGAGGGCGGCGCATCCTCCGGCGCGCAGGCGCGCCTGCGCCTGCTAGGCGAGGCGCGCGACGGAGTCGCGCCAGATCACCTGCGCGGGAATGTCGCGCTCGACTGACAGGCTCATGCCGTAGCAGACGTTGAGCAAGTGGTGCAGGGCGTGGGTGGCAATCTGCCGCCAGGGAATGAGCACGGTGGTGAGCGGCGGGACGGTGAGGGCGGTGAGATCGATGCCGTCATAGCCCATCACCGAGAAGTCCCCGGGCACGGTGAGCCCGGCCTGGCGCAGCCCGGCGAGCGCGCCAATCGCCATCTCGTCGTTGGCGCAGAAGAGCGCTGTGAAGGTGCGGCCTCGCCCGAGCAGCGTCTGCAGGGCGAGGCGGCCGCTCTCGGGCGAGAAGTCCCCGCGCGCGCGGCACGCTCGCGCGATCGATGCCATACCCCTCGAGCGCGGCCATGAAACCGCGCATGCGCAGCGGGTTGTCGACGGAGGCCTTGGGCCCCTCGATGACCGCCAGGCGCCGGTGGCCCGCCTCACAGAGCGCGCGCGCGGCGGCGCCGCCGGCGGCCTCGTGGTCGGGATTGAAGCACTGCGCGCGAAAGCGCGGCACGCAGCGGTTCAGCAGCACGAATTTCGGCTGCAA
The DNA here is from genome assembly GCA_021838065.1 of Pseudomonadota bacterium. Lineage (GTDB taxonomy): Bacteria > Pseudomonadota > Gammaproteobacteria > Steroidobacterales > Steroidobacteraceae > 13-2-20CM-66-19. Next base: position 464 of record JAKCEJ010000119.1, on the reverse strand, counting down.
CTCGGCGATGCGCTCGATGTCGGCGCTCTTCAGCGCCGTGCCCATGATGAGCAGGCCGTCGCAGCCGCGGTCGGTCAGGAACTCCGCCCCGTCGAGCGCGTCCTGCCGCTCGCTCTCGAGCGTCTGGCCGAAGTCGACCACCATGTGCCGGCCGTAGGCGCGCAGCGTGGTGTAGATGGCGTGCAGGATGGGGGTGTAGAACGCCCCGTGCACCAGGGGCACGAACACCCCGATGGTCTGCGACTGGCCCTTCTGCAGCACCCGCGCGGCGTGGGAGGGACGGAACCTGAGCTCCTCGATGGCGCGGCGCACGCGCCCGGCCGCATCGGCCGAGACCGGCCCGCTGCCGGCGATGACGCGCGAGACCGTGCCGACCCCCACTCCAGCCCGCTTCGCAACGTCCTTAATTGTCGCCATTGACATACGCTACCAGAATGCGGCCATGATCGCCGCGGTGAGCGCGA
>JAKCEJ010000118.1 GCA_021838065.1 Pseudomonadota bacterium | reverse complement strand
AGCTAAGCCGAGCGGCCGCAGGGCTGAGCGGAAAGTGTAGAGACTTGACGGCCCCTGCCTAAACCGCGATGCACGCTGAAGTCGCGGCAGGGCAAAGGTAAAGTCCAGACCCCAAATGCGTCGCAGCCGGCGGATCCGCCGGGCGAGCGCAGCGGTGTAAACCGTAGCGGGTATGAAAATCCCTCGGGGGTAACCCCGTGCCGGTTCGATTCCGGCCCCGGGCACCATCCAAGCATCCGACACCCTCCGATAGCGTCCGCCCTCACCCGTAACTCACTGTAATACCGGCCTATTGCATCCGCTGGTATCCGACAGCGTCCGTTGACAGCCGAAGCAATCCGGGGGTACTTTGGGGGTACATCCTGCCATTGTGAGTCCCGTTGGGGGTATGTCGCATGTTGACTGATGCCCGCATCCACGCCGCCAAGCCCCGCGAGAAGCCCTACAAGCTCTTTGACGGCGGCGGCCTGTATCTACTCATCGCACGGCAGGCGGACGGCAACGCGAGCCGCTGGTGGCGGCTCAAGTACCGATTCAGCGGCAAGGAGAAGGTGCTGGCGCTCGGCGTCTATCCGACTGTCACGTTGAAGATGGCGCGAGCGGCGGCAGCCGATGCCCGCAAGGCGCTGTACCTCGGCGTCGACCCGAGCGTAGAGAAGGCGGCCGCGCGCGTGGTGCAGTCCGACACCCTGCGGGCCGTGGCCGAGGAATGGTTGGCCATGCAATCCAAGGCCCTCGCCGCCGTGACGGTCGACAAGGCCCGCTGGATGCTGGACGCGTACATCCTCCCGAGGCTCGGCGACAAGCTCATCAGTGAGATCAAGGCACCGGAACTGCTCGCCGCGCTGCGCAGGATCGAGGCGAAGGGGCGGCACGAAACGGCAACCCGCGCCAAGCAACGGGTCGGGCAGATCATGCGCTACGCCATCGCCACCGGCCGCGCCGAGCGGGATATCACGCAAGACCTGCGCGGTGCGCTGGCACCAGTCCCGACGAAAAACCGGGCCGCGCTCACCGATCCGGTCCGAGTGGGCGAACTGCTGCGCGCCGTCGACGGCTACCAGGGCGAGGCCAGCACTGCGGCAGCACTGCGGCTCGCCCCGTTGCTGTTCGTCCGTCCCGGCGAACTGCGCGGTGCGGAGTGGCGCGAATTCGATCTAGACGGCCCCGAGCCGCAATGGCGCATCCCGGCCGAGCGCATGAAGATGGGCACCCCGCATATCGTCCCCCTCGCCCGCCAAGCGGTTGCGATCCTCACCGGCCTGCGCGAAGTGAGTCACAGCACCAAGTTCCTGTTCCCAAGTCTGCGCACGCGGGATCGCCCGATGAGCGAGAACACCCTGAACGCCGCATTACGCCGGCTCGGATACACCTCGGATGAGATGACTGCGCACGGCTTCCGGGCGCTGGCGTCGACGCTGCTCAATGAGCAAGGATTTTCCCCCGACGTTATCGAGTTGCAGTTGGCTCACAAGGAGCGCAACAAAGTCCGCGCCGCGTACAACCGCGCTGAACGGCTCGCAGAGCGGCGCAAGATGATGCAGGCATGGGCGGATTACCTGGACGCGCTGCGCGCTGGCGGGAACAACGTGGTGACGCTGCGCGGCAGGAAAGGTGCCGCCTGATGCCAAGCAGGACCAAGCCGAAGGCCGCGCCGTGGGCAACGGCCTTTGTCGTGCGCGTGCAGTTGCGCGACAGAGACCACGAACTGCTGTGCGATGCGTGCGGCCTTCAGCACACCGGCGCAGCCGCCGAGCGCCTGCACGCCGCCGTTGAGCAAGTCCTGACCCCCGCCTTCAACCATCTGAGGGCCGCATGGGAGCGGCCAGCACCGGCACACCTCGCGGCGGAACTCGAGCCGATAGCGCAAGCGGCCCGAGACCTCGCGGCACGTCTGCAACCTGCCCGGGCATCCACTGGCGTGCTCGACGCGCTAGCGCATCCGGCCATCGACAGCGGCGAAGCGAGCGCCATGCTTGCCGAGATCGCGGTGGCGGCGGATCACGCCATCCGAAGTCTCAAGGATCAAAACAGCAGGGGCGCGCATCACCGGCAACGCACGGAGGCCACCGAGGGAGTGACCGAAACCTTCCGGCGACTGTTCGAGGCGCACGCGACACCAGAAGCGCAGGCCGACCCGGACAACGCCGCCGAATTCACCGCCCGCTGCATGCGCTACATGCCAAAGCCACCGGGCAACCCCGGCAGGAAGCGGAAGCCCGCGAAATAAGACGGGCGATCCGCCCCGTCTTGTTGCCGGGGTAGGTTTCACGCGCGCCTAAATTGACTGTCGCCATCCGATGGCCGCCGATGCAATCCGGCACGGCGCACTTGGAGCGATAGATGCAGCACACCACCCCTCTATGCCGGACCATTCTCCGGCTGCCGGCCGTCCTTGCGAAAACCGGGCTCGGGCGCGACACCGTGTACAGACTCGCCCGGCTCGGGCAATTCCCTGCGCGCGTGAAACTCACCGAACGCACCAGCGGCTGGTTCGCGGACGAGATAGACCGTTGGCTCGATGAGCGCGCCAAGGCGCGGACTGCCGGCGGGGACGCGGCATGATCGCGCACATGGGAACCGCCCCGGACGCGGCGACCGTGCGACCGCCTCCGAGCACCGGCGATGCGGTCGACCAGTTCCGAGCGGCAATGCTGGCGGCAGGCCTAACGCCGCCGGAAAGCATCGAGGCTGACGGCACGCTGCATCGGTTCGCATCCGATGGTCGCCGCGGCGATGATTCCGGCTACTACGTGTTGCACCTAGACCGCCTGCCGGCGGGCATGTTTGGCTGCTGGCGAGCTGGGATCAAACAAACCTGGCACGCCGAATCCGGGCGCCCGTTCACCGCCGAGGAACGGCGCGCGCACCGCGAGCGGATAGAGGCCATGCGGCGGCAGCGCCAAGCGGATGAAGCCGAGCGGCACCGGAGCACGGCGGAACGGGCACAGCGCATCTGGCGTGAATCGACACCAGCACCGGCGGAGCACCCGTATCTGGCACGCAAGGCTGTGATGTCCTGCGGCCTGCGCACAAGCGGCGATGAACTGCTGGTGCCGATGGCAACGGACGGCGAGATCGTGAACCTTCAGCGCATCGGCCCGGACGGCGAAAAGAAATTCCTGCCGGGCGGGCGCGTGAGTGGCGTTTATTTTGGCATTGGCGAGCCGGACAATCTGCTGTGTATTGCGGAAGGCTTCGCCACCGGCGCGAGCTTGCATGAGGCCACCGGGTACGCTGTTGCAGTTGCCTTCAGTGCCGGGAATCTGCGGCACGTTGCCGAGACGATGCGGCGGAAATTCCCGAAGCTGCGCATTGTGATTGCCGGCGACAATGACAAGTCCGGCACCGGGCAGCGGGCGGCGCTCGAGGCCGCTCGAGCTGTTGGCGCGCTGGTGGCGATCCCGTCGACGCAGGGGCGCGATTGGAACGACATTGCGCGATCCGAGGGACTGCCTGCTGTGCGCGCCGGCATCGAGGCGGCCCGCGAGCCTGACACCGAGCCGAGCGGCGCGACTGACGCGAGCGCATCGAGCACCGAGACAACCGGCACCGACCCGGCACCGTGGCCTGATCCGCTCGCCAAGGAGGCGTACCACGGCATCATCGGGGAAATAGTCGATCTGATCGAGCCGCAGACCGAGGCGGACCCGGCGGCAATCCTGCTGCAAACCCTGGTGGCATTCGGCGCGACAATCGGACGCGGCCCGCATGTTCGCGTAGAAGGCGACCAGCACCATGCGGCGCTGTATGCGGTCATCGTCGGGGAGTCATCGAAGGCACGCAAGGGAACGTCTTGGGGACGCGTGAGGCAAATTCTGAGCGGATCGAGCGATTGGCCGCGCGTCGTGGAGGGCCTGTCGAGCGGCGAAGGGCTGAAGTACCACGTCCGCGACCCGCGCGAGGAAGACCAGTACGACAAAAAGGCCAAGACCACGGAGACCGTGCTGGTTGACCCCGGCGTGACGGACAAGCGGCTGCTGGTCGTTGAATCCGAACTCGCGCAAGCCCTGCGGCAGACCGCGCGCAGCGGCAACACCTTGTCCCCCGCCGTGCGGAGCGGATGGGATACCGGCTGCCTGATGACCCTCACCAAAAACGATCCCGTCGTGGCGACCGGGGCGCATATCTGCATCATCGGGCACATCACCATTCCCGAGCTGCGCGCGGAGCTAACCGCAACCGACACGGCGAACGGGTTTGCAAATCGCTTTCTTTTCGGACTGGTGCGCCGCTCCAAGTTGCTGCCCTTCGGCGGCGATCCGATAGACCCGGATGCGCTGGCCGACCTGGGGGCGCGGATCAACCGGGTCATTGAGCACGCCCGCACGCTACACGCGGTCAGCATGACTCAGGCCGCGAGAACGATCTGGGAGCGCGTTTACGCCGAGCTGTCACAACCCCGGCCCGGTCTGATGGGTGCAGTAACCGCCCGCTCAGAAGCGCAGACATTACGCCTGGCGCTGATTTACGCGCTGGCTGACTGTTCCACCGTGATTGACGCACCGCACCTGCTGGCGGCGCTGGCGGTCATCGAGTTTGTGCAGGCATCCGCCGCGTACATCTTCGGGGATTCCCTGGGCGATCCGGTTGCAGATGACCTGTTGGCGGCGCTGCGTCGTGCCGGGGATGGGGGACTGACCCGAAGCGAGATTCGCACTCTGACAGGCAATCACCAGCGATCCGAGCGCATCACCGCTGCACTCGACCTGTTGGCATCGCGCGGACTGGCGCGTAAGACCGAGGAACAGACTGGCGGGCGACCGATTGAGCGGTGGCGAGCGGGGAGAAAAGCGAGAAATGAGAGAAAAGGGGACGACGAATGAGCAGGACCGGGACTTACCGCGCTTTTCTCCCTTTTCTCCCATCGCGCAATGCGGAATGGAGGGCCTATGTCTGACCTGATGAGATTGGCGCGGGCGGCTGCTGGCCGGCAATCCGCCGCCGAGACGGAGACCGCACCGACTGAGACCCCAAGCACCCCGGCGGCTGCACCGACCGTCCCGCCCGGCGCGTGCGCGACCTGCGCGCACTATCGGGCGAAGCCTGGGCAGACCCCGGATGGCTGGTGCGTCAAGCACCGCACCGAAACCTGGGCCGCGTATGCGGACGGCTGCGCGGCTGCTTGGACACCGGCGGCACCTGCTGCCCGCGAACTCGAGCGGCGGCGAGCGGCTGTTGTGGCGCGGCTGGAAGCGGACCCAGCACTGCGGTACTCATTCGACGTGGCGAACGCATCTCCGACCGCACCGGCGAGCGGTCCTGTTTCCGTAATGCTCGGCTTGCGCACGGCGGACGGCAGTATCGTCACCGGTGAGTTGCGCATACCCGGCGACCGCTGGCCGGGAGTGGCGCTGTTCAATGAAAACCTGCGGGCCGCTGCCGAGCGGGTGCCGTCATGATCACGCTGATCGAGGCACCGCAATGACCCCGCGCGACGTTCTAGCCGAACTGGCGGCAGCCGGAGTGTTTGTCCGCGTCGATCCGGCCGATCCCGACCGCCTGCGCCTGTGGCCGGCCGAGCTTGTCACTCCCGAGCTTGCGCGCCTGGCGCTTGAGCACAAGACGGTGCTGCTGCCGATCCTGCGCAGGCTTCCCGATCTTCACGCATGGCATCCACCAGGAACACCACAATGAGCACCCCCATACGGCTGCGAGCGTGGCAAGTCGTCGAGCAAGAAGTGCGGCGGAAAATCGCCACCCGCGACGCCGAGCTCCTGGCGCTAATCGAGCGAGCCGCCACTGATCTGCACCAAGGCTGGATCGAGGCTGCTGGCGATGCGCTCGGACGCGCACGGGCGATGCTGGTGCGGTACGCCGAGGGCGCGCGCCATGAATAACCTGGTCATGGCGATCACCTGGGCGGCGTGGATCGGCTGCTGCTACTGCGCGGCCCGCGCGCTGCTGGGACTGCTGGCGACGCTGGCGACGCACCGATGACCCGCAAGCGACCGTTGCCGCCGAAGGCCGGACCGCAACCGCTGGCCGGTCATCCTGGCGTGCTGGTGGAGTGGCGCTGGACCGAGCCGGACGGATTCACCGGCGATAGTCCTGCTGCACCCAGGCTGGTGTATCGGCGCATTGTCGTGCACGACGGTCTGACCGATGATCTGCGGCACGATCTGCACCTGCTGCGGATGCGGGGCTTCCCGACACCGCCGCTCTTGGGCGATGAGCTGCCCGCGCCCCCAGGCTCGACCAGGCGCGGAATCCCGCCCGACTACCCTGGCGACGATGACCGGCTGTGCAATGCCCGCTGTGTCACCGGCAGACCATGCAGAGCACTGGCACTCCCAAACGGGCGGTGCGCACGGCACGGCGGACAGTCCACGGGACCAAAGACGGTCGAAGGCAAGGCACGGTGCGCGCAGAACCTTGCTCGCTGGCTCGAGGCGCAGCGGCGGCCCCGATGATGACCGATGAGCCGCATTGTCCCTTGCGCGCGTGTGCGCGCGTTGAGTCTGCGCGCTGGGCCGCCCCATGCGCACGGAGCTATCTGGGGACGGTCCCCAGATAGAGCAACCCCAACCCCGCACCCCCGGGGTAGCGGAAAATTCTGGGGGTATATCTGGGGGTATGCCGCACGGTCGGCATCCGTAAAGCGCTTCCGACTCAATGACTTGCTGCTGCAATGGGGGTCCGGCCCCGGGCACCAGGTGGCTTTACCCTCACCTTCCTTGTCCGTCCCAAAACATCCCAACATTGCCTGAGAACACTGGGACTCGTAGTGTTTTCAAACCGGCTCACGTGGTAGCTGTTCAAGCACAGGTACGATGGGCGGGAGCACGATTTCTCTCGGCGTATCCCCGGATCTGGCCCTGCAGTACGCGCGAGCAACTGCATTTGCGTTATATGTATAGAATATGCATAATAAGCTCACTGATATCGAATTCGATCCGGCCAAAGCAGCTGAGAACCTGCGCAAGCATGGTGTGAGTTTTGCGCATGCCGAGCAGACCCTCCGAGACCCGAATGCTCTGACAATGGAGGATCCCGATGCGCAAGGTGAACAGCGCCTTGTTACGCTGGGAATGGACGCGCTGGGGCGAACTCTCGTGATCATTCACACACCGCGAGGTGATTGCACGCGCGTGGTATCTGCTCGCAAGGCGAGCAAAATCAGAGGCAGCCGAATATGCGAAAGGAATATGACTTTAGCCGCGCAAAGCGGGGTGCTGTAATCTCCTCCCCTGGCAAGACGCGCATTACGATCATGCTCGATGATGATGTCATCGAGACTTTCCGCGCCAAAGCGGAAGCCGCCGGGCGGGGATACCAGACCCTCATCAACGAGGCTCTGCGCGCATCACTCAAGGGGGGCGACCCGCCCCTGACGGCCAAGGTGATGCGCGAGATTGTTCGGGAAGAACTATCCCACGCTCGCTAACGCGAGTTGCCGGGATGCGGGCGCAGGAATGAACCGCAGCGATCGGCAAACTCAGACTTTCGGCCTATGAAAGTTGCTTCTGAGGAGCGGTCTCAAGCGGCGGCGCATCAACGCGAGCGCCGCCACATTCCCCGGCGCCTGCCGGTTGCAATCGACGGCACCGACCGACGATGCATCGGGGACCTTAGACGACGTGGCTAGACCGCCCAGCGGCTCGCGATGCTGGGCAACCCGACCGTTGACGAACTCCTGGACGAGACAGAACGGCGGGGACGAAGTCCCTCGCTCAAATAGCCGGCGTATTCGTCCAACGCGTTCGGATAGCGCTCCCAATCCTCGACTGAGCGCTGCCCAAGCCCTTCGACTGAATCGGCGCGAGACGGATGTGATCAATGCGACGGTCACGTTGGCACACCGTCCATGAGCGTTCTGCGAACAAGCGAGCGGTGCCCGTTCAAGGATTGAGATCGGCGTATCGACCGAGCGGCAATTCAAAGCAGCGTAGCACCGCCGGGAACGCCATCATGTCCGCCACCGCCTTCACGCCGTGCCCGACGAGACCAACCGTCGCTGTGATCGTGAGCCCTTCGGAAGTCCATGGGCCGGGCCCAAGGATGGAATAATTCCAGTGGCCGGAGGCGGACCCTCGAACACTGCGCAAATAGCACACCGGGTCCGGGCCACGAGGATTGACCTCGAGGGAGGCTGCCGTGCACGCTCGAGACTGCGGCGGCACCGAGCCCGTGACCCGCGCAGCAGGGCTCCTGGTCCTTCACCTAATTCCCTCTCCACATGCTCGAACCCGACCTCTTCACCCGGACCGCCGCCCCGCTGCCCCTGCCCGAAGGGCTCGCCTGGCTCGAAGGCTTCGCCCTCGCCTGGGAGGACGCCCTGCTCGAGTCGATCGCCCGCATCACGGCCGCGGCACCCTTGCGGCATCTGACGACGCCCGGCGGTCAGCAGATGTCCGTCGCCATGAC
>JAKCEJ010000117.1 GCA_021838065.1 Pseudomonadota bacterium | reverse complement strand
ATACGCAGAAACCTCAACCAGGCCGCGCCCGACAGCGGCGCCAGGAGTCTTGACCCTGGACCGTGCTCCCGGAGGTAAAATTATTTTTTCCTCCGGAGGCACCCCATGGAAACGCTCGGCATCGGCGCGCTCGCCAAGCGCGCCGGCGTTCGCATCGACACCGTCCGCTATTACGAGCGCAGCGGCCTGCTTGCGCCGAAGACGCGTCTGCAGTCAGGGTATCGCCGCTACAGCGGCGCCGAGCTCGCGCGGCTGCGCTTCATCCGCCGCGCCCAGACGCTCGGATTCTCGCTGAAGGAAATCCGCGAGCTGCTCGCACTGTCCAAGGGTCGCGACGTAGCCCGCGTCAAACGCGCCGCCCAGGCGAAGCTTGCCGACGTCGAGCAGCGCATCGCCGCCCTGCAGCGCATGCGCGATGGCCTCGCCACGCTGGTCGCGGCGTGTCCGGGGCACGGCGAGCCGGCCGACTGCCCGATCCTGCGCGCACTCGGCGGCGAGGGACCCGACCTGCTTGACCTGCCGTCTGCTCCGGCGCGCCGGCCCGGGGACAATTGAGCGCGGGGCGCGGCCGGTACACGCCGGGAACCGATCTGCGGCCTCAACGCGCGCCGTGCGCGGCCCGCACCAGGAACAGGATGCCGAGCCCCAGGAACAGCAGGCTGGCCACGATGCGGATGGCCCTGAGCGGCAGCCGCGCGGCGAGCACCTTGCCGATGAGCACCACCGGCGCGCAGGCAAGCACCATTCCGAGGGTGCTCCCGGCCACTACGGCCAGGAAATTGCCGTAGGCGGCGGCGAGCACGGCGGTGGCGATCTGCGTCTTGTCGCCGATCTCGGCGACGGTAAATGTCACGAGCGTCACCCAGAAGAGCCCGCCCCGCGCCGGGCCGCCGGCCCCGTCGCGCACGCGCTCGGGCTTGAGCTCCCAGATCGCCATGGCAACGAGACTGATGCCGACCAGGAGATTGACCACCCGGCCGCTCAGGGCATGGCCGAGCCGCTCGCCGATGAATGCCGCGAGCGCGGCACTGACGATCGTGCCGCACAGCATGCCGGCCAGTATCGGCCACGGGCGGCGGTGCCGCGCCGCCAGCATCAGCAGCAGCAGTTGCGTGCGATCGCCCATTTCGGCGATCGCCACCGTCGAGAAGCTGGCGAGAAAGGCTTCCACTCAGGCGAGCGCCGTGCGCGCACCGCAGCCCAGGCGGCCCGGCGGCCGACGGCGCGGCCCGTCGATTCGTCCGGCCCGGCCCCGCATTATTGGACGATCAACTGGACGTCGATGTTGCCGCGGGTCGCGTTTGAATACGGGCACACCTTGTGCGCCTCGCTCACGAGGCGCTCGGCAACCTCGCGTGCCACGCCCGGCAGCGACACCCTCAGTTCAACGTTGATCCCGAAGCCTGCGGGGATCGTCCCGATCCCGACGGACGACTCGATCGAGGTGTCGGGCGGAACGGCGATCTGATCGCGGCCCCCGACGAATTTCACCGCGCCGATGAAACACGCGGCATAGCCGGCGGCAAACATCTGCTCGGGATTCGTGCCCTCGCCGCCCGGGCCACCGAGTTCTTTCGGCACGGACAGCTTGACTTTGAGCCTGCCGTCGTCCGACGCGGCGCTGCCGTCGCGTCCGCCCGTGGCCCTCGCGTGGGCAGTGTAAAGCGGGTTGATCGAGGTCATTTTGCCCTCCGGCGCGGCTGGGGGAAGGGACTACCGCCCAATGAATCCACCACGCGAGTATATTGTAGGCTTGCGCCCGTGCGCGAACGCCGCCCGACACGGGATGCACGCTCTGCAGAACCGGCCGATAAAGATGAAGAGCCGACCCGCCCCATGAGCACAGTGACCCCGTGCGCCCGCCGCGAGAGTCCATGCGACAGCCTGGATCGCCTATGAGCCGCTGGCGCATCATCCGACCGTTGGGACGCCGGTGGGTGATCGCACTGGCGGCAGCGGTGCTGCTGTTCCTGGGCTATCTGTGGGCCGGCTACGTACTCGCGCCGCGCCTGATCCGCTCCGAGGCGATGCGCTGGGCGCAGGCGCGGCCGGGCGTGGCGCTCAGGCTGGGCCCGATCAAGGTCGATCCGCTGCACATCACCGTCTCGGTCCGCGACATCCGACTGAGCGCGCAGGGCCGTCCGCTCGCGAGCCTGCAGCGGCTGTTCGTCGGGCTCGCGCCCCTCGGGCTCCTCGGGGGCACCTATCACATCACCCAACTCGATCTCGATGCGCCGCAGCTGCATGTGCTGATCGGCGCGCATGGCAAACTGAATCTCGCCGCGCTGTCAGCGCCCGCCGGGCACACAGCGAGCGGGCCCATGCCGCACATCCGCATCGATGCTCTGCGCATCGAGCAGGGACGGCTGTCCGTGACCGATCTCGGGCGCTCGCCTGCGGCGCGCGAGACGCTCGCGCCGATCACGTTGAGTCTGGTGAATTTCCGCTCCTGGGGGCGCTCGGGCGGACGCTTCGCGTTTCAGGCTACGAGCGGCGACGGGGCGCGCATCGCCTGGTGGGGCCAGATGTCGGTGACTCCGTTCGCCTCTTCCGGCACGCTCTCGCTCACCGGCGCGCGGCTCACCACGCTGGCGCGGTTTCTGCCGGCGCAACTGCCCATGAGGCCGCGCGCCGGGCGCATCAGCGTGAGCGCCGAGTACACGGCGGATGAAGGTGCGCACGGTTTCGGTCTGCGCGTGACGGATCTCGGCGCATCCGCCAGCGCGCTCGCACTTGAGGGAGGCTCGCATCTGCACGGCACCGTCCGGATCGCCAAGGTCCGCGCGGCCGGCGGCAAGCTGCGGCTGGCGGCCGGCGGCGCCGCAGACGCCTCGCTCGCGACGCTGACCGTCCAGCACGTCCTCCTGAGCGGCACTGGAGCGGCCCGAGGGCAGACCGTGAGCCTCGGCACACTCTCCCTCGAGGGGACCCGGCTCGAGATGGGCTCCCACCGCATTGCCGTCGGTACGCTCGCACTTGCGGGTCTGCAGCTGCCCGTGCGGCGCGGTCGGAGCGGCCGGCTGGCGCTGCTGCGCTTTCTGCCCAACGCCATGCACCCACAGGCGCGCCCGGCGAGGCCACCCGCCACCCCCAAATGGAGCATGCGGCTCGGTGAGCTCGAGGTGCGCGACGCGACGGTGCCGGTGACGGATCGGGCGGTCGCACCGGCGGCTCACTTTGAAATCCGGCTGTACTCCCTGACGGCCCGCACGCTCAGTACCCACCTCGGGCGCCCCGTGCCCTTCACGCTGCGCGCCGGCATCGCCCCGCGCGGGTATCTCTCCCTCAGCGGCCGGGTCACACCGGGACGCGACAGCGCGGCGGTGTGGCTGTCGGTGGCGCATCTGCCGTTGCGACCCTTCGTGCCGTATCTGCCGCTCGCGCGCACCGCCGAAGTGCAGTCCGGCACCCTCGGCGTCCGCGGCTTCGCCGACATCGTCGCAGCCCGGCTGCTGCGCGTGACCGGGCGCACCGACGTACGCAACCTGGAACTGCTCGATCGCGCCACCGGTACGGGGCTCTTTGGCTGGCAGGCGCTCAGCGTGAGCGGCATCTCCTATCAGCCCGAGCGGCTCGTGATCCGAGACGCGCGCCTCACCGCGCCCTCCGGAATGATCGTCATCCTGCCGAATCGCACGCTGAATCTCGCGGCGCTCGTGCCGCCCCGGCCGCAGGCGGCCGAAGCGCGCAAATCGGCACCGCCGGCCCACGCGCCTGCGAAACCCCAGGCGCCGGCCCTCGCGGCGCTATTGAAGCGCCTCGACATCGTCGACGGCTCGATCACCTTCGCCGACGAATCGATCGAGCCGCATTTCCACGCACCGGTCGAGGGACTGCACGGCACGATCATGAACGTGTCGACCTCCAAGCGCTCGATCGCGCGCATCAAACTTGCCGGACAGGTGATCAACCCGTACTCGCCCGTGGCGGTGAACGGCTCGTTCAACCCATACGGCCTCGGCAGCGACACCGACATCCGCGCGAGCTTCGACAACATCCAGCTGCCGATTTTCGATCCCTACTCCGACCGCTATGCCGGCTACGCCATCGCCAAGGGCATCCTCAGCGCGCATTTCCGCTATCGCATCAATGACCGCAACCTCAACGCCGATCACCATATCGTGGTCGAGCAGCTGCAGTGGGGCGGCCCCAGCGGCAGCAAGCAGACCGTGGGTTGGCCGATCCGCCTCGCCACTGCGCTGCTGAAAGACCGCAGCGGCGTCATCCGCATCAATCTGCCGGTCACCGGTTCGCTGAACGATCCGGACTTCCACATCGCCTCGATCGTCTGGATGATGCTGGTGCACCTGCTCGAGAAGGCCGCGCTCGCGCCGTTCGATCTGATCGGCAAACTGTTCGCCGGCGCCGCTCAGGCGCAGTACATCTCCTTCCGGCCCGGCTCGGCGGCGTTGCCGCATGGCGCGGCGGGGAGCCTCGCCGCGCTCGCCCAAGCCCTGACCAAGCGCCCGGCGCTTGCGGTCGACATTCCGGCGGGACCGGCCGGCGCCGAGGACGCCGTGGCGCTCGAAGACAACCGCATCGATGCGCTCGCGCTCGCGCGGATTCACGCCGCTCCCGCCAGCAGCTTCGCTACCTTGAGCCTGCGCGAGCGGCTGCGCGCGCTCACCTCGCTGTATCGCGCACGGCTCGCAAAGCGCCCGGTCTTCCCGCAGCATCTGCCCTCTGCGCCGGCACCAGCGGCAACGCCAGGGCCGCCCGCCGCGGCGGCGCCGGCCAAGAGCGCAGCCCCCGCCGCGCCACCCAGCAAGCGCCTCGAACGCGAGCGCGGCGAGATTCAGTGGCTGCGCGAACAGCTGCGCCCGACGGCGCGACCGGGCCCCGGCGCGCTTGCCGCGCTCGGCCTGGCGCGCGCGCAGAACGTGCAGGTCGCCCTGCTCGCGCACGGCGTGCTGGGGCCCAAGCGCGTCTTCATCACCACCAAGGAAGCCGGCGAGCCGTGGCGCGGCCGCATCCGGCTGAAGCTGCGCCTGCACTAGGCCGCTGAAGCGGCACGAGCGGGCCTTGCCCGTTGCGATCTGACAGCGCCACCTGACCCCGGCGCCCTGCTCGAGCGCTGTGCCGCGCAGCAGCCTCGCGGGAGAACATCGCCGAGCCGTCCTTCGATCCACGGCGCCGACGCCTCGTTCAGTGTGCGGGACGGCGCGAGCGATCGATGGCGGCAACGAGGTGATAGAACGCCTCGAGCAGCGGCACGGCGAGTTGCTTCTCGCGGGCCTTGCGCACCGCGTAGCCGAAGGTCTCCTCGACCTCGAGCGCCCGGCCGGCCTCCAGATCCTGCAGCGCGGACATGCGATGCGCGGGCGCGCTGGCCGCGAACTGCGCGCCGGCCTGGCGCACCGAGTCCACCGCCTGCACCTCCGAGCCGCCGAGGATGGCCTGCAGCGGCAGGATCGCCCCTTCGCCCGTCAGCTCCATGCCCAGCGCGCGTGCGAGCAGCGCAGCCTCGCGGACCATGCGCACCAGCACCAGCGCGCTGCCCGGGTCGCTGAGGTAGCGCCAGGTGGGCGCACGCGTCGTCACCGCAAGGCTCATCAGCGGCAACCACGCGACGAATTTGCTCCACTCCCAGGCGAGGATCTGCGCCACTGCGCTCGCGCGCACACCTGCAGCGTCGATGGCGGCCGCCAGAGCCCGGGCCCGCTCGCTCTCACCGCCGTCGAGCTCGCCGAGCAGCAGGTTCACGTTGCGCGTAAAGAGCGCCTCGCCCGAAGCGAGCAGCTCCCCACTGGTGTTCGCCAGCGCGCCGAGCACGCGCTCGGCGCCGAACGCCTCGGCGAGCAATTCGTTCTTCATCAGGCCGTTCTGCACGGAAAAGGCCACCCCGACGGCAACGTGCCGCAGCCGCTCGAGCGCGGCGTGGGTGCCCGGCGTCTTGGTCGCGACGATCAGGCAATCGGCCGCCTCGAGACGGGCCGGCTCGGTGAGGACCCTCACCGGAATGTTGATCTCGGCGAGTCCCGTGACTCGCAGCCCCTCCGTCTCGAGGGTCCGCGCACGCTCGCCGCGCGCCAGCACGATCACCGAGTGTCCCGCTCGGGCCAGATGCGCCGCAAGAATCGAGCCGAGCGCACCCGGCCCGAGAATCACGAACTCCGCGCGCGCCTCGGCGCTGCGGTCTGTCATGCCGGCACACTCAGCGCCGCGCGCACCGCCGCCAGGGCGTGCAGGCGCGCCGTGTCGAACACCGGTATATCGATATCATCCTGCCCGAGCAACATGCCGATCTCCGTGCAGCCGAAGATGACGCCCTCGGCCCCCTCGTGCTGCAGAGAGGCGATGATGCCGCGCACGGTCTGGCGCGAGGCCTCCGTCACCCGGCCGAGGCACAGCTCCTCATAGATGATCCGGTGCAGAGCCTTGCGCTCGGCCTCCTGCGGAATCATTGTTCGCAGCCCCTTTTCCTCCAGCCGCCCGCGATAAAAATCCTGCTCCATGGTGTAGCGGGTTCCGAGCAGCCCCACCGAGGCGAGATGATGGCGGTGGATCTGCTCGGCCGTCGGATCGGCGATGTGAATGAACTGCGCCGTTCCCGCCGCCTGCGCAATCGCCGGGGCCACCTTGTGCATCGTATTGGTGCACAGCAGCACGATGCCGGCTCCCGCTTGCACGAGCGTGCGGGCGGCGCCGGCGAGCAATGCCGCGGCATCGTCCCACCGGTCCTGCGCCTGGCAGGCCTCGATGTCGGCGAAGTCCACGGTGTAGAGAATCGATTTCGCGTTGTGCTGCCCGCCGAGCAGCCGCTGGGTCTCCTCGTTGATGACCCGGTAGTACGTCACCGTGGATTCCCAGCTCATCCCGCCGATCAGCCCGATGGTGCGCATCGCTTCTTATCTCCCTGCAGATCCCTTCGGGATGGTAACCCGCAACAGAGCCACTCGCGCGCGTGCGTCGCCCCAGCGCACTAGAGCGGGCTCCACAGGTGATCGGGCGTGCTCGAAACATGCAGAGGATGCGACTCAGCCGCCGAGACGGTCCGACCGCAGCCCCGGCCGCGCAGCCGACCCGACGGCAATCCGCCGGACAGATCGTGCGCGCGGCGGTCTGCGGCGGGCCGACTCGCCAACAGTCGGCTTTGGGCAGCTTTTCCCGAAGTGGCCCATAACCGAGTTCCCTGCCCGCAATGCTCGCCCGCAGCTCGGCCGAGCGGACGCTTTGAGTTGCGCATCACGCCCCTGCCGCCACTCCGCTTGACGAAGCGCCTCGGCGGTATTACGACTTATAATACGATAGGGGACGGCAATGACTACCCGCACTGTTCGATTCGATGAGGAGACGGAGAAAGTTTTGGAGGAAGTGCGCGCCGCCACCGGCTGGCCGATATCGGAAGTCTTGAAGCGGGGCGTGAGAGCACTGAGGGACCGGGTGCGAAACAAGCCTGCGCGCCTGCCCTATGATGTCTACCAAGAGCTCGACCTCGGCCCTGGAGGGTACGCGATCGCGTCATCGAAGGATACGCGGGCGGGCGTTCGCCTCGCTCTGAAGCGCAAGCACAGCCGATGATCCTGGTCGACACCGGCCCCCCCTCGTGGCCCTGTTCGATCCGAAGGACGAGCAGCATTCCCGATGCAGGAAGACTTTGAGCGCGATACGGGAATCGCTTGCCACGACGATCCCCGTTCTGACCGAGGCATTCCACATACTCGAGCCTCAAAGCGTGGGCTCTAGTCGCTTGCGGGACTTCATCGCCAAGAAGGGCGCGTCCATCTGGCCTTTCGATCGCGCAGCGTCATTGCGCGCATTCGAGTTGATGGAGACCTACGCTGATCGCCCAATGGACCTCGCTGACGCTTCGCTCATCGTCGCGGCCGAGCAACTCAAGACTCTCAGGATCTTCACCGTCGACCGCAATGACTTCCAGGCGTACCGCGTGCGTCGTGGCCACCGGTATCACCCGCTGCAAGTCATCGAGTAATGCCGGCCGCTCGTGACCCGGCAGAGAAGATGGTCTTAATCGGCCCCTCCTGGGCCTCGCCCCGCCGGAACGGTGCTGCGCGCACTTCAAAATCGCTCCAGGCGATTCTTGTCGGCCCCACTGGGTTCGTCCGCAGACCCCCGCTCCGCTGAATCAGGAAGGACCCGCACGGGGCCCATTTTGATTCAGTGGCGGAGAGGGTGGCCGCCACAAATGACGTAATTCACTGCGTTTCGCACGGCTGGTGCGCACTGCGTGCGTAATCTCCGGCGGCAGTGACAGGCTGTCCAGTCAACGCGTCATACGAATCGATTCTGCCCCGGGCCCACTCGATTTTCCCCGCGTCGCGCTATTTGCCCATTTGCCCATGCGCTCGGTGGCGCTCCTGGCGGCCACCGCCCCGATCCAGGTGTTAAAATGTCAATGTTTTTTGACATTCCTGCGGGCCTGGCGCATCATCATCCGAACCGTCAGAAC
>JAKCEJ010000116.1 GCA_021838065.1 Pseudomonadota bacterium | reverse complement strand
GGCATGCGTTCTTCCAGCGGCACGTGTATGAGATCGCCAAGCTGCCGCCGACCGGTGAGCTGAAGCGCTCGGGCTGGCGTCTGGTGTACACGGCCAAGCCCAATCCGTTCATGAAGGCCGCCGAAGGGATGTTCCATACGGATTACCAGTGGCTGACCTACGGCTTTAACATCGGCAAGAACGGAGCGCTGACCGACGTGCGCGAGGGCTCGCCGGCGTGGAAGGCCGGCATGGCCCCGGGGATGAAGATCGAGGCGGTTAACGGCCAGCGCTTCACCCCGAAGGTGCTCAACTACATGATGGTGCAGGCCGAGCACCATGCCCAGCCGACGAAATTCGAAGTATCACAGGACGGCTGGTTTCACACGATCTGGGTCAGCTATTTCGGCGGTCCGCGCTATCCGCACCTGGTGCGGATCCCGGGCACCGTGAACCTGCTGGCGAAGATCATGGCGCCGCACGCCAAGCACTGAGCGCACTCTGCGCAGCGCACGGCCCGGACCGAGAGGTCCGGGCCGTGTTTTTCTGCACGGCGCGCAGACGCCGGTCGTATCCATCGGATTTCTCCCTTGGCCGTCGGCGGACGGGCCGAGTACTGCCCGGCCGCGCCGCCCGGTCGGCGCAAGTCCCGCCTGTTGGCATCGTTCCCGACTGCGCTTGGCTGGCGCGTAACACCGGTTGGACGTAAGCTTGAAAATTCACGGCCGGAAATAACCGGCAGTGAGCCACAATGGAAAGGGGGTTATCGTGAAGTCCAAGTCCATTTGCTCGATGCTGGCGCTCGCCTCGCTCGGGCTGTGCGCGGTGGCGAGCGCCGCGGGCCTGATTCCTGAGCCCAACGCCAACGCCGTGCCGCTCGCCACCCAGGCCAATCCCGAGACGCTGGTGCTGGATGCCCGCACCGCGGGGCGCGGCTTCATGACATCGACGATGAGCATCCCGGTCGAGCCGGGGCCCTTTACGTTCGTCTATCCGGAGTGGATTCCCGGCGAGCATGGCCCGACCGGGCCGCTGGCCGATATCTCGCAGCTGCGTGTGAGCGCCGATGGCCATCCGCTCGCCTGGCGGCGCGACAAAGTGGACATGTACGCGTTCCACGTCGATGTGCCGCAGGGCGTCACCGCGATCAAGGTGCGCTTCACGGTGCTGCTGAATTCGCCCGACGTCATGTCGACGCCCAATCTCGCGGTGGTGAACTGGAACCGCGTGCTCTTCTATCAGAACAACATCAACTACCACAACTACTACCTGAAGGCGAGCCTGATTCTGCCGCAGGGCTGGGGATACGGCACGGCGCTGACCCCGACGAGCCACGTGGGCGAGCGCGTTGACTTCGCCGAGGAGCCCCTCACGTACGTGGTGGACTCCCCGCTCGACATGGGCCGCTATTACAAGCAGGTGTTGCTGTGGCACGAGGGCGATGCGCATCAGTGGCTCGACATGTTCGCCGATGCGCCCCAGGACCTCGACGTGCCGGCCAAGGTCATGGATGCGTACCGGAACATGACGCCGGAGGCGCTTGCGCTCTACGGCTCGCGGCACTGGTACAACTACCACTCGCTGCTCGTGCTCTCGAACAAGGTCGGCTTCCAGGGCATCGAGCATCACCAGTCGAGCGATGACCGGGCGCCTGCGAGTTTCATGGTCAATCCGAAGTGGCAGCTGATCGCCGGCGACCTGCTCACCCACGAGTTCTCGCACTCCTGGAACGGCAAGTACCGCCGGCCGTGGGACCTCGCCACGCTCAACTACCAGATCCCGCAGCGCACCGACCTGCTGTGGGTGTACGAGGGCATGAACCAGTACCTGGGCGATCTGCTCTCCTTCCGCGCCGGCATCCGCAAGCCGAGCCTCTATCCGCAGTACCTGGCGGCGATCTACACCCAGATGGCCACCGAGCCGGGGCGCGATACCGAGCCGCTGATCGACCTGACCACCGCGGCGCCGTTCATGTACGAGGCGCGGGGCGAGTACCCGTCGATCCGCCGTACGGCCGGTGACTTCTACACTGAGGGCGAGCTGACGTGGCTCGATGTCGACACCATCATCCGCGCCAAGACCCACGGCAAGAAGTCGCTCGATACGTTCCTGCATCTATACTCCGAGCCGAAGTTCACCGGCCCCATCACCAAGACCTACACGCGGGCGGACATCGAGCATCTGCTCAACGAGGTGGTGCCGTACAACTGGCATGCGTTCTTCCAGCGGCACGTCTACGAGGTCGCCAAGCTGCCGCCGACCGGCGAGCTGAAGCGCTCGGGCTGGCGATTGGTATACACCGCCAAGCCCAACCCCTTCATCCAGGCGCGCGAACAGATGATGCACATGAACTACCAGTGGCTGAGCTACGGCTTCAACATTGGCAAGAATGGTGCGCTGTTCGATGTGCGCGAGGGCTCGCCGGCCTGGAACGCCGGCATGGCGCCGGGGATGAAGATCGAGTCGGTGGATGGTCAGCGCTACAGCCCCTCGGTGCTGAAGTACGTGATGGTGCAGGCCGAGCACCACCACAAGTCCACCAGCTTCATCGTCTCCAAGGACGGCTGGTTCCATACCATCGAGGTCAGCTACTTCGGCGGCCCGCGTTATCCGCACCTGGTGCGGATCCCGGGCACCGTGAACATGCTGGCGAAGATCATGGCGCCGCACGCCAAGCGCTGAGCGCGCTCTGTGCAGCACACGGCCCGGACCGTTGCGGTCCGGGCCGTGTGCTCTGGCGCGGCCCGCACGCGCCGCTCCTTGCATCCTCGGGGGATGCCAAGAGCCTCGCTGTCTCCGGCGGGGATCGCCTCAGACTCTGCAGCAGTGATGGCGAGCCCGCCGCTCAGGGTTCTGCCGCGACCGACGGCGGGTCGCCCGAGTCGGGATTGATCACGCCGAAGCGTGCCGGCGTGTAGGCATAGAACAGCCGCACCTTCTCGCCGTGCAGCAGATCGAGCAGCTTCTGCGCCTCATCGGGCGTGGCGATGAATTCCACCTCGACGGCGAGCGGGCCGGCGAGCTCGACGAAGCGCGCCTCGTGCAGCGTATGGTGACGGCCGAAGCCGGCCATGGCCTTGAACGCCGAGCCGCCGCGGATGCCGAGACGATTGCCCTGCTCGAGCAGCCATTCCCACACGAGCCTGCCGTGGTGGTGATGGTCCTCGTGCACGTAGAAGCGAAACAGTGAACCCTGCATGCGCGACCTCGAAGGGGCGTTGAGACACCTGCGCGCCGAGTCTATGGGCGTCATCTCGCCTGTTCAAATCCGCACGCGCGGGCGGGGCGCGCCACGCAAGCCGGTGGCGCGCGCGGGCCAATGGAAGTAAGCTAAAAAATTCCGCCCCAGAGCGCCACCGGAGCTCAGTGTCCTGATGCCCAAGCACGAACTGCGTGCCGCCACGTCCCTCGCCGCCGTGTTCTCGGTCCGCATGCTGGGCCTGTTCATGATCTATCCGGTGTTCGCGCTCTTTGCGCGCGGGCTCACCGGCGCCACGCCGGACACCATCGGACTCGCGCTCGGGATCTACGGGCTTACCCAGGGGCTGCTGCAGATGCCCTTCGGGCTGCTCTCCGACCGGCTCGGCCGCAAGCCCATGGTGGTCGGGGGGCTGATTCTCTTTGGGCTCGGCAGCGCCTGGGCGGGGAGCGCGCACTCGATCGCGGCGATGATCGGCGGGCGCGCGCTGCAGGGCGCAGGCGCGGTCGGCTCGGTGATTCTCGCGCTGGTGGCGGACCTCACCGCCGAGGAGAACCGCACCAAGGCCATGGCGCTGGTCGGCATGTCCATCGGCCTGTCGGTCCTGGTCGCCATCGTCGCAGGACCGGTGGTGGCCGCCTGGATCGGCGTGTCGGGCATTTTCTGGCTGATGAGCGCGCTCGCCGTCGTCGGCATCGCGATCACGCTGTTCGTGGTGCCCGCGCCGCCGCGGCTGCGTGTGCACCGGGAGGCCGAGCCCGTTCCCGCGCTCATCGGCACCGCTGTGCGCGACGGGGAGCTGCTGCGGCTCGACTTCGGCATCTTCGCGCTGCACGCGATGCTCACCGCGAGCTTCCTCGTGGTGCCGGGGCTGTTCGCCTCGACCCTCGGGGTGGCGAGCCGCCGCGAGTGGCTGGTGTATCTGCCGATCCTGCTGATCTCGGTGCTGGTGATGCTGCCGGCGATCATCCTCGGGGAGCGTCGGCGGCGCATGAAGAGCGTGCTCGTCGCGGCGGTCGCGGCGCTTGCGCTGAGTCAGTTCATGCTGGCCTTCGACGGCGGGCACAAGATCGCGCTGCTCGCGGCGCTCACGCTGTTCTTCACGGCCTTCAATGTCATGGAGGCGAGCCTCCCCTCGCTGGTGACCAAGACCGCGCCCACCGGCTCCACGGGCACGGCGACAGGCGTGTATTCGAGCTCTCAATATCTCGGGATCTTCGTCGGCGGGGTGGCCGGCGGCTGGATCCAGCAGCGCGCCGGCAGCGCTGCGGTGTTCGAATTCGCCGGTGCGCTCGCGCTGGTGTGGCTGGTGCTCGCCGCGACGATGCGCGCGCCGAGCTATTTCGTCTCCCGCGTAGTGCGGCTCGGGGCCGGCGCACCGGATCCGGCGCGCCTGTCGGCGGCGTTGCGTGCCGTGCCGGGCGTCGCCGATGCGGTGGTGGTGGCCGAGGACGGCGTCGCCTATCTGAAGGTCGACTCCAAGCTCTACGATCCCGAGAAGGCCGCGGCAGTGGCCGGCGCGCCGCTTAAAGCGGCCGCGGGCTGACGCGAAACGCTTGAGCAGCACCGACTCGATGATCCAACACTGCATCTATCTCGTCGGAGCGCTTGACATACGCGCGCACATGCATAAGATGCGCGCCAACGCAACTACCCGGTAACTCCATGGACCCCAGCCCTAGTAGCCGCTTCATCGCCGACTGATCGGCGGAACGTCTCCCGGGCCCGGAGTTCTCCGGATCTCACCCGCGACCGTCCCGCGATCAGCAGCGGGACGGTGCGCACTGCGCGGCAGACCTGCCGCGCGCCGACCGGCCGGTCGGCCGCACCCTCCAGAAGCGTACTCGAGCAGGCGGCGCCACGCAGTGGGCCGCCCGTCAACGCGATGCGAGGCATGACTGATGTCCTTTTCCGAGACTGACGCCGCGCCGGCCGAGGCGCTGCTCTCCGATGCGCATGCGGGCGACATTCGCGGCGCGTTCGGCACGATTGCCCGAGGCGACACCGGGCCGCGCCGCGACTGGACGGCCCGGCTGCGCACGCTGCTCGCGATCCTCGGTCCCGGGCTCATCGTCATGGTCGGCGACAACGACGCGGGCGCCTTCGGCACCTATGCCCAGGCCGGCCAGAACTACGGCACGGCGCTGCTGTGGACGCTGCTGCTGCTCGTGCCGGTGCTTTACGTCAACCAGGAGATGGTGCTGCGGCTCGGCGCCGTGACGCGCACCGGCCACGCGCGGCTGATCCTCAAGCGCTACGGGCGCTTCTGGGGCGCCTTCAGCGTCATCGACCTGTTCCTGCTCAATGCCCTGACGATTGTCACGGAGTTCATCGGCATCAGCCTGGCGCTCGGCTACCTCGGCGTGTCGCGTCCGCTCGGGGTGCTCGCCGCCGCCGCGCTCATCATCGCCGCCGCCGGCACCGGGGACTTCCGCCGCTTCGAGCGCTTCTCGATGGCCCTCGTGTTCGGCAGCCTGCTGCTGATCCCGGTGTTCGTCTGGGTGCACCCGCCGCTCGGGCAGGTGGCGCACGATCTCATCGTGCCGCACCTGCCGCCGGGGCGCCTCGGCAGCATCATGCTGCTCATCATCGCGATCGTCGGCACGACGGTCGCGCCGTGGCAGCTGTTCTTCCAGCAAAGCTACGTGATCGACAAGCGCATCACGCCGCGCTTCCTCGGCTACGAGCGGCTCGATCTGTGCATCGGTATCGCGCTCGTGGTCATCGGGGCGGTGGCCATGATCAGTTTCACCGCCGCGACCTTCGCCGGCCGCGCGCAGTTCGGCGCGTTCCAGGATGCCGGCGCGGTGGCGAGCGCGATCGGCCGCTATGTCGGGCGCGCCGCCGGCGCGTGCTTCGCGGTGGCGCTGATCGATGCGAGCGTGATCGGCGCGATGGCCGTGTCGCTCTCGACGGCCTATGCGGTCGGCGACGTGCTCTCTCTCGGGCACTCGCTGCATCAGCGGCCGAAGGAGTCCAAGCCCTTCTACCTGATCTATGCCGGGCTCATCGGGCTGTCGGCGGCCCTCGTGCTCGCCCCCGGCACGCCGCTCGGCCTGCTCACCAATGCGGTGCAGACCCTCGCCGGCGTGCTGCTGCCGAGCGCCACGGTGTTCCTGCTGCTGCTGTGCAATGACGAGGAGCTGCTCGGGCCCTGGGTGAACGGTCCGTGGCTGAACCTCTTCACCGCGCTGGTGATCGGCGTGCTGCTGCTCCTGTCGGTCATCCTGACCGCCGCGGTGCTCTTCCCGGGCCTCGGCGCGCATCTGATGCTCCAGGTGCTCATCGGCGGGGCGATCGCGGCGCTCGCCGCAGCCGCGCTGCCCGTCGTGCGCGCGCTGCGCACCCCGGCGCGGAGATTCGCGCCCGGGGTGCGCGAGAACTGGCGTACGCCGCCGCTCGGCACGCTCGGACGGGCCCGGTTGACGCCCTGGGCGCGGCTCGGCATGGCATCAATGCGAGCCTATCTGCTCATCGCCGCCGGCCTGGTGCTGGCGCGCATCGCGATGCTCTCGGGGCTGCGCCTGTAGGCGCCGGCGCGCTGCGCGCGTGCTAGGCTGTGCCTGGCGCGCCAGTCGAGCATTTGCGGGCGCAAGGGGGGCATATGAACGGGATCCGGCTGAGATGTCTCGCGCTGGTCGCGCTCCTGGCGGCGGCGGGCGGTGTGGCGCAGGCGCGGCAGTGCGACGGGGTCTCTTTCCCCGAGCAGGTGACGGTGCACGGCCAGACGCTCACCCTGAACGGCCTCGGCATCCGCAAGGCCACCTTCTTCAGGATCAAGGTCTACGTCGGCGCGCTCTATCTGGCGCATCCCTCCTCGGACGCCGCGGCGATCCTCGGCGCCGATCAGCCGAGCGAGATCGTGCTGCACTTTCTCTGGCACGTGACCACCGGGGAGCTGCGCGACGCTTGGCGCGAGGGATTCAAGGCGAACGCGCCGCAGGAGCTGCCCGCCTTGCGCGCGCGCATCGCCCAGCTCAACGGCTGGATGCACGGCGTCGGCTCGGGGCAGAGCATGACTTTCGTGCATCAGCCCGGACAGGGCATCGAGTACCTGCTGAACGGGGTGCCGCAGGGCTCGATCGCCGGGGCCGACTTTGCCCGCGCTTTCCTTGGCATCTGGCTCGGCGCGCATCCCCCGGGGCGCGCGCTCAAGGCGGGGCTGCTCGGCGGGGCGTGCCGCTAGCGGCGCATCAGCCGCGGTATTCGCAGCCGCTGGTGCAGGTTTCCCGCACGGTGATGCGGCTCAGCTGCGGCAGGGCGGGCTTCAGCCGCTCCCAGACCCACACGGCCAGATGCTCGCTGGTCGGGTTCTCGAGGCCCGGTACCTCGTTGAGATAGCGGTGATCGAGCGCCTCGTGCACGGGTGCGAACGCGCTCTTCAGCGCCGCGAAATCGCAGACCCAGCCGAGCAGCGGGTCGAGCGGTCCCTCGACGTGCACACCGATCCGGAAGGAGTGCCCGTGCAGGCGCGCGCACTTGTGCCCCGGGGGCACGTGGGGCAGGCGGTGGGCCGCCTCGATGCGGAATTCCTTAAAAATCTCCATGGGCGCGACTGTACCGAACTGCCCGCGCCCCGTCATGGCCCGGCCGGGCCCAGGGTGACCATCCGACCCGGTGAAGGCGTAGCATTGGCCATATGAACGCGCGATTCCGTCCGCTGCTGCTGATCGTCACGATGTTCTGGATCTACGTGGCGCTCTCGGATGTGCTCTATGCCAATCAGATGCAGTCGAGCCTCACGGCCATGCACGTCGGGCACGTGTTCGCGCCATGGCAGGCGCGGCTGCTGCAGCACCTGCTTCTGTATCCAGCGCTGCTGAGCTGCGTGTGGACGTCCCTGCGCATGGGCTGGCAGCCGCTGTGGCGCCGCCTGCCGCTGCAGATGCTGCTCGCGGTGGGATTCGCCGCGCTGGGGGAGCCGGCGCTGTGGCTCGGGGACTCGGTGCTGGTGGGGGTGCGCGAGGTCGTGCGGGCGATCACGAACACGCCGGGCCATCCGCACCTGCCGGTCGCCCCGCTGATGCAGATCTGGGTCGCGAGCGCCACGAGCTTCCTGCTTACCTATGGGTTCGGGCTGGCGCTGGCGAGCGGGTTTGACGTCTACCGCCGCCTGCGCGACTCGCAGATCCGCTCCGCGGCGCTCGAGCGGGCGCTGACGGCGGCGCATCTGGCGGCCCTGCGCATGCAGCTCTCGCCGCACTCCCTGTTCAATCTGCTCAACACCATCCACGGACAGATCGACGGCG
>JAKCEJ010000115.1 GCA_021838065.1 Pseudomonadota bacterium | reverse complement strand
GTCCTGCACCCAGACCTGGCCGTTGCTCAGTGTGAAGACCCACCGGCCGTCGGCCGCGGTGGTGATGCGCCGCAGCGTCGCGGTGACGCGCGAGATGGGCTTCGGCAAGGCCCCGACCGCGACTTCATGCGCGGTGAGGGCGCTGTCGGACAGACCGAACGCCTGCTCCGCGCTCAGCCTCTTGACAGCCGGCGCCGGTGCCGCCGCCGGCCGGGCCGCGGCAACGGCCGCGGCGGGGGCCGCTGATTCGGCGGGCGCCGTGCGCGCAACGGGCGCGTCAGATGCGGGATGGGCGGCGGCAAGCGAGGCAGCGAGGCGCGCCGAGGCGCGATCGAAGCACTCGAGCCGCCGGCTCGGCTGCGCGATGCGACGGCAGGCGAGCACCGCCTGCATGGGCGTCGCCGCCTGGCAGGACCCGGCACCGGCGAGCAGCAACGCCGCGGCGCACGAGATCGAAAACGCGTGTGTCAAACTGCGATCTGTCTTCATCATTGCGCGTCCCGGCGCCCACGGCGCAGGCAGAAGTTGAGTCCGGCGTATACTATACGCGGAGTCCCCCGGACGCCCACCCATGCCCGCCGCCACACTGCAACCGCCCGAGCTGCTCACCATGTTTGCGGTGCCGTTCGGGATGTCGCGCTACCCGGCGCACGAGCAGCTGAACCCTCGCCTCAAGAGCGTGATATTCGACCTCGAGGCGCACGGGGCGACCAATCCGCGTCCGCTGACGCCGCGCAACGAGACGCTGTTCGAAAGCCACTTCAACTTCTTCCGTGTCGAGCACGAGGCCGTCCGGGAACTGAAGGCGTTCTGCTGGGATCAGCTGCTATCGGTCATCGGCCGGCTGAACGGCTACGACGCGGCGACCCTGCAGCGGATGCAGATCTTCAACGACTGCTGGTTCCATGTCACCCGCCCGGGAGGGTTCTTCGGGGTACACAATCACCCCAATGCCTCGTGGAGCGGGGTCTACTGCGTCGATCCGGGCCGCAGCGACCCGCTCAAGCCGGAGAATGGGCTACTGACCTTCATCAACCCGACCACCCCGAGCGCCATGCACATGGACGCCGGGGTCGCCAACATCCGATTGCCCTTCGGCCATTACGCGCCGCGCTTCCGCCTCGAGCCCGGCCAGCTCATCATTTTCCCGTCCTGGGTGCTGCATCACGTGACGCCCTTCGAGGGTGAGGGCGAGCGGATCACCGTGGCGTTCAACTGCTGGTTCAATCTACCCGATGCGCCCGCCTCGTCGTAATAGAACTGCCTGATCCACGGGGCGAGGATGGGCAGCGCCGGCTCGAGCTGCTCGCGGTAGCGCAGCCAGTGGCCGAGGCCTTCGGTATTCAGCCCCCGCGACAGCTGCGCGGTGCTCGGCGTCAGCGCCTCGCGATCGCGCGTGCGCAACGCGAAATCCCCCATGGCCGGATCCCATTCAAGACCAAGAAAGTCGCACACGCGGCGCATCTCGCGCGCAAAGCCGGTCACCACGTCCTCGTGGCGCACCAGACACATGTCGAGCTGCAGCATCCGCGTGCACTCCATGAGCACGCGCATGACCGCATCGTAATAGCGCGCCGCGCCCTCGAGCGTGAGCATCTCGTAGATCGGCGCACTCATGCGGAAGCGATGGCGGAAACAGCTGAGCACGATGTCGCGCGGATCGCGGCACGCGAACACGATCTTCGCCTGCGGGAACAGGCGCGCGATCAGCGGCAGCTTCAACGTGTTGAGCGGATTCTTGTCGACGAAGATCCGGCCGGCGACGTCGGCGCCGGCCTGCGCGACGCGGCGCCAGTAGGCCGCGCGCAGCGCCTCGTAGGCCGCCGGAGGCGCCCGCACGAACGCCGCCAGGTCCTGCGGCCGCTGCATGTACTGCTGCACGCCGTCGATCAGCGACTCGCTCTCCTCGACGCTCACCACCTGCGGGTGCCCCTCGAGTATCAGCTCCAGGAGCGAGGTGCCCGAGCGCAGGAACCCAAGCACGAAAATATGCCCTGCGGCCGGTGCCGGCGCCGATGAGCGCGTCGCGGCGCGCCACTGGGTCGGCTCCTCGCTGCGCAGATACTCCGCGAGACCGAGCGCATACTGCAGCGCGCTCGGCGAGGCGGATGCGAATTGCCCCGTGTACGCCTCGCGCTGCACTTCATTGCTCTCGGCGTACGCGGCGAACGCCTCGGGCATGCGCCCTTGCGCATCGAGCGCGTCTCCGAGGAGGCCGCCCGCCAAGGCGCGCTGCTCGGCCGAGAGATCCGTGCGCGACAGCAGCCCGCGCAGCCGCGTCTCGGCGGTGAGCGGATCCTGCTCGCCGAGGTCGGCGGCCGCGAGGCTCAGCTGCGCATCCGGATAGCCCGGCAGGCGCGCGAGCGCCCGCTCGGCCCACTCGCGCGCCTGGCGGTAGGCGCCGCGATAGCTCGCGATGCGCGCGAGCCCCGCCAGCGCGACCGCCTGGCGCGGATCGAGCTTGATCGCCCGCTGAAACGCCGCCTCCGCATCCCGCACGCGCGCCAGCGCGAACAGCGCGGTGCCGCGGCTGGCATGCGCGAAGGGCAGCGTCGCGTCGGCGGCCAGCAGGAGGTCAAACTGCTCGAGCGCCTCGGCGTGACGATCGAGCCTGAGCAGGCACAGGCCGAGCGCGTTGCGCGCCGCCTTGTCCTCGCCCGGAAGCGCGAGCGCCCGGCGCAGCAGCCGCTCCGCCTCGCCGAGCTCGCCGGCGAGCTCGTGCCGCAGCGCCAGCACGTTGAAGATCAGCGGATGCTCGAGGCCCTCGGCCAGCGCCGCCTCGGCCAGCTGCGCCGCTTGCGGCAGCTCCCCGCCCTGCGCGCTGCGCTGGATCGCGAGCAGTCGCTCGCGATCCGCGCCGCTATCGCGGCTCATGGCTCAGCCCACATGCGCTGCAGGTTGGCCGCGACGTATTCGAGCCGCATGCGGTTGCCCCACTCGAGCTTCGCCCCCTCGAGCGCCCGCACCTCGTTCAGGGTGTAGAGCAGTTCGCGCCGCGCCGGATCGGCGATCTGGCTCTCGATGAAAGTGATCATCACGAGGCGCTCCCCGGCGGTCACCGGCGCCACCTCGTGCAGGGTCGTGGACGGATACAGGACCGCCTCGCCCGGCTTGCCCTTGATGCGCACTTCCTGCGAGCCGAGATAGATGACCAGCTCGCCGCCGCCGTAGCTCGACGGATCGCCGATGAACAGCGTGCACGAGACGTCCGAGCGCAGCGGCTGCTGACCGACCGCCATGAAGGCGGCATCGACGTGCGCCCCGTAGCCCATGCCCTCACCGTAGCGCACCACCTGCGGCACCGCGATGCGCCGCGGGAAGACGAAATCGCGCGCCGTCTCGCTGCGCTGAAAGGCCCCGAGCGCGATCTGCCCGGCCCGCTGCGCATGGGGGTCGGCCGGATCGGGGATCAGGCTGGACTTGGTGTGATTGTGCGGATTGGAGCTGCGGCCGTCGATGAAGCGCGTCAGGCGCGCGAGCTCGCGCACCGAGCTCACCTCGGCGGCCGTCAGGAATTCCTCGATTTGCAGAAACATCGCCGGTACGCCCCTGCGGACAGCTTCACCGGCCAGTATAGCCGCGCGGCGCTCGCGCCGGCTCAGCCCCCAGCGGACCCCTGCGAGCGACCCCTGCGCCGAGCCCCGGGGCCCGGCGCATCCGCGGCGCCGGCTGCCCGCTCGCCCCGCCACCGAGGCGGCTCTCATCTGAAAAAAAAGCCCTGCGCGAGGCAGGGCTTCGAATCGAGCATCAGATCGGCTCCGGCGGACCCGATGGCGGGCGAGCCCGGCATGCCTGCCGCCGGATCCGGGTACCCGCCGAATGGCGGGTACCCGGCAGAGGCTTAAGCCCTTCGCTCAATCAGAACCGGTAGTTCATGTTGAGGTAGAAGGTCCGCAGCAGCGGGTCCGAGTAGACCGGGTTGTAGCCCGCCGGCCAGTTGCCCGTCTGGTTGGAGAAGGGCGGAACCTGACCGAACACGTTCCGAATTCCAAACAGGACGGTGAGCGGGCGAATCGGCTTGTAGGACGTGAACACGCCCCAGGTCGACTGATTGCCGACGATGCGCTGATTGCCCGCCGCGTTCGGATACTCGTCGATGTAGTGCGAGAAGAAGTGGTTGGTCACTCCCGCGCCCCACTGCCCCTGCGGGCTCGTCCAGCCGAGCCGCAGCACGTGCTGCCAGCGGATCGCCGGCTGATTGCCCTGGTTGTACCAGCCCAGCAGATCGATCTGCGGCCCACCGGTGTACTCCTGCAGGTGGAACTGCGTCACCAGCGTCCCTTCGAGGTCCGCGCGGAACGTTCCGTAGCGCGTATTCATGAAGTACTGCACGCTCAGATCGAATCCGTCGGTGCTGACCCCGCCGGTGTTCTGCCCGGTCTGCAGGATGTATCCGCAGCTCGCGACCGTGTAGCTTGGGCTGCAGTCCAAGGGGGCGGCCGGCGCCGGGGTGAGCGAGCCGGCACTGTTCAGTACGTACTGGTTGGCAAACAGGGACGGGTTTGCATAGATCGCCGCGCTCGGAACCCCGCCAATGGCGTTCTTGATGAGGATCTTGTAGTAATCGAGCGTGATGCCCAGGTTGGCGATCGGCTCGACGATGACACCGAAATCGAAATTCTCCGATGTCTCCGGCTTCAGATGCCGGTTGCCGCCATACACCGCCATCCCCTGCGACCCGCAGACCAGCTGGGTGAACTCCGCGTTGTAGCTCCCCGAGGAGCAGTACGGGTTTCCCTGGCCCATGGTGCCGCCGGTCGCACCGAAGGTGTTCGGAGAATAGAGATTGGTGAGCGAGGGAGCACGGAAGCCGGTGGAGGCCGCCGCCCGGAAGGTCACGTAGCGGGACGGCTGATAGCGCACCGCCAGCTTCCCGTTGTTGGTCATGCCGAAATCGCTGTACCGGTCCTCGCGATCCGAGATCGTCAGGTCCAAGTGGCTGCTCATCGGCACGTACAGCTCCGCGTACACGGCCTGTGCCTGGCGGGACCCCTGGATCGCATTCGGCGGATAGAACAGCGCCGAGTACAGCGTGCTCGCCAAAGGCGTCGAGGCGAAGTTGATGCGGTCGACGCGCGCGTTGACGCCGATCGCCAGCTCTGCCGGATGTCCCTTGTAGAAGGCATCGCCCAGCCGATGTCGTGCGTGCCCGCCGATGCTCCAGTGCTGCAGCGTGCCATTGGCGTACACGCCGTTCAGATACGAGCTGTTGATCAGGTTCTGCCCGGCCGAGCTCTGTGGGCCGAACGGGTTGATCAGATTGCTGAGGACGCCGTTCGGCGCAAGCATCGCCTCGTTGGGGTAGCCTTCGGTGACACCCGCCGTGTTCTCGTTCACACTGTAATTGAACGTCGTCGCGTAGCTCCAACCGTCGTTGTCGCCGGCAAACGTCAGCAGCACGCGCTGCTCGGTATTGAGGTCGTTCGAGTAGCGGTTGTTGTTCGGATCGGTCCAGAACGCGGTGATGCCGCTGGCGCTGGTCAGATCCGGCGCACCGCCGCACGGGCCGCCGTTCACGTTGAAGAGGCACGTCGACTGGCTGGCCGTCGGGTAGTAGGTCGGGTCGGCCGCGGGCGTCATGGCGAACCCGTAAGTGATGGGCCCGCCCCACGTGGTCACCTTGGAGCGCGTGTAGAAGTACTGCAGGCGCAGGGTGTTGTTATCCGGCAGCGACTTGGTGAAGGACATCAGTCCCGACAACTCGCTCGATGCCGGGATCAGGTCCACCGCGGCGGAGTACTCGTAGGCGCAGTAGCCAGGCTGCGTAGTCAGGAACGGATTGCCGGCACAGGTCGGGTAGCCGACCTGCCAGAGATTGTTCTGGGCATCCAGATAGCTTCCGGGCCAGGGGCCGAACGGCCCGTTGAGGTTCTCCAGACCCTGCGCCGGGTTATAGCCCGTGGCGGCGAAGGAGCGCTGCTGCGCCTTCAGCTCCTGCTGCTTGCTGTAGCTGCCGGTGATCATGAAGTTATAGCCGTCGCGCGCGAGACTGCCGTGCCCCCAGGTGAAGCTCAGGTTGCCCGAGCCGCCGCCGGCCTGCTGCGGGTGGTTGATGTCGACCTGGACATCGCCGCCCTGGTAATCCTTCTTGGTGATGAAGTTGATCACACCGGCGATCGCATCCGAGCCGTACAGCGCCGAGGCGCCCTCGCGCAGCACCTGCATGCTCTGGATGGCCGAGAACGGGATGCCGTTCAGATCGACCGAGTCGCCCTGGACCACGTTGTTCGCGAGCCGATGGCCGTCGAGCAGCACGAGGGTGCGGCCGGGGCCGAGGCCGCGCAGGTCGGCGAAGGAGCCGCCGCCGGTGAAGGTCGAGACGGACTGCGCGACGTTGATCCCGGGAATGTTCGAGGTCACCTGATCGACCGCCTGCTCGACATTCGTCAGGCCCTGGTTCTTCAGGGTGTCTGCGCTGATGATCGTGATGGCCGCCGCGGTCTCGGACGCCGGCCTCGGGATCAAGGTGCCGGTGACCACGATGGTCTGCAGCTGCATCGCCTCCGCGTTCTGGTTCTTGCTCTGCTTCGGAGCCGGAACCGCCTGCGATTGCGCCTGCGGTTTAGGCGTCGGCGCCGGCTTCGCATTCGCGACCAACGCGCCGGCGCCGATCACGGCGACGGCACCCGCTGCGAGCGCACGCCTCACAGCCTGTCTGACATTGTCATTTCCAGTCATGAATTCACTCCGTGGCGCCCCAGGAAGGGCGTCTTGTCGTTGGCATCAGTTGATCGTTGTTGTCCCGATTCCCTTGGGCTGATTCCTATGCGGCGGGGGTTTCCGTACTGGTTCGGCATCTTCCCTGTTTCGCTTCGCGGTCCTCGGGGCCAAGACCTGGCCCGTCGGATACTGTGGTTAACGGTATACGACCGTCCTCGGCCCGGAAAGTTTCAACGCAACGTCCGCAGGGAGCGAAGAAATTTTTCGCGGACATCTATCTGATTATCATCACTTTTTTGTACACGCCCCCACAGCGAAGACGATGTTGCGCGCATGTGACGCCCGCTGGAGCAGCGTGTTGCAGCCATGCATCGGGTAGCTGGGCGGGGCGAATCGGCGGGGAATCTCCCGCGCGAGCAGACAGGACCGGGGCGGGCGGCTGCGCGGCGCCGGGCCCGGCGCGCGACCAAGCGAATCAATGCCTCGACGAGTCGATTATTTCGACTGGCCGCGCACCCAGCGGGCGAGCGAGCCGACCGTGATTCCCAGTTTCTTCGCCTCGCCGCCCCGGATCTCGATCACCGCCTCGACGGGCGCGCCGGAGCTGATCGTCTTCAGCGAAAACGGCTTGGCGTTCGCGGTGATCTTCTCGATGCGCCCGTCCGGCGCCACGAACAGCATGTCGAGGGGAATGTACGTGTTGGCCATCCAGAACTGCGCGACGCTCGGCGGGCGCATCGGAAAGATCATGCCCTGATCGGCCGGCAGATCGCGCACGAACATCAGCCCCTGCACCTGGCGCGAGGGGGTATTGGCGATCCACACCTTGAACCGGTACGGATGCCCCGCCGCCTCGATGGTGAGCGTGGTGCGCGGGAAGTGATCGAGGTTCTCCAGCGGCGCCGTCTGTGCGCGGCCGCCCACAGGCGCGAGCACGGCAAGAAGACCTGCGGCCAGCAGCGCGGCCCCGCCGCCCCGAGTGCTCAGACCCTTCGTCATGACGCGTCCCCCTCCGCGTAGTTCGTGATAATTGTCGCACAGGCGGCCGGGTCTGCGCGCTCCCTCGCGGCGCAGCCGTCCGGCCACGCGCACGATTCTTGCGGCCCCTTGGTCCGGGCAGTCAGGGTGCGAAGCGGCTAGACTTCGGGATTAACCCACGTTTCGCTTCCATTTCTGGTGCCATGCGCAATACCCTGCTCGAAATCACCCCCGTCGTTCCCGAGGCGCTCTCGCGCCTGCCGGAGCTCGCCAGCAACCTCTTCTTCAGCTGGCACCGGCCGATCCGCGCCCTGTTCGAGGACCTGGAGCCTGAGCTGTGGAAACAGTGCGGCGGCAACCCCCGGCTGATGCTGCGCTGCGTGCGCCAGTCCGCGCTGGATGGGGCCGCCGCAGACCGGCAGTACCTCGGCCGCTACGCCGCCGCGCTGCAGCTGCTCGATACGTACCTGGCCGCCCGGCCGCCGGCGGACGAGCCGCTGGTGGCGTACTTTTGCGCCGAATACGGCTTCCACGAGAGCTTCCCGATCTATTCCGGCGGACTCGGCGTGCTCGCCGGGGACTACTGCAAGGCCGCGAGCGACGCCGGCGCGCACTTCGTGGCGGTGGGGCTGCTCTACGAGCAGGGCTACTTCACCCAGACCGTCGATGACGACGGCGTCCAGCACGCCGAGTACAAGCCGCATGATCCCCGTGACCTGCCGGTCGAGCCGGTGCTTGACGGCGCGGGTCACTGGGTCACCGTCACGGTGCGGATCGGCGGGCGAGACGTGGCGGCGAGCATATGG
>JAKCEJ010000114.1 GCA_021838065.1 Pseudomonadota bacterium | reverse complement strand
CGCCGAACAGCGTGTTGACCAGATCGAGCGCGGCGCGGCGGGGGTACTTGCGGTCGACGCCGCCCGTGCCGATCCAGAAGTGAGACTGCGCCGCACCGGGCGCATCCACGAGCAGCACGCGCCGGCCGGTGCTCGGCACCGGCTGCGCCAGCGGCGGGCGACCGACGGCCTGCGGCCACGATTCAAACGCACTGCGCACGGCCTGCTCGGCCCGATCGATATCGAGATCCCCGGCCAGCACCAGAATCAGCCGGTCCGCGCCGAAGTGCGCGCGATAGTAGTGGCGCGCGTGGGCGTGAGTGACTTGTGTCAGGGAGGACTCGCTGCCGTGCACCGGCCGCGCGTAAGGATGACCGGCGAACAGCATCGCCCGGCCGTATGCATCGATCAGCTCGGCGGGCTCGGAATCCTTCACCGCCTTGATGAATTCGATCTGCCGCTCGCGCAGATGCTCGAACTCGCGCTCCTCCAGGCGCGGCGCGCGCAGCGTGTCGCTGAGCAGCTCGAGCATCAGTTCCTGGTCGCGCGCCAGGAACTGGCTGCGCACCGCGATCGCCTCCGGGCCGGCGGCCGCGCCGTAGCTGCCGCCGGCGCCTTCCACGGTTTCCGCGAAGGCATAGGCGTCCCGCGCGCCGGCGCCCTTCTCCAGCAGCGCCGCCACCAGCGAGGCGGCCCCAGGGGGCGCCGGCGAGTCCACGGCGCTGCCGCCGCGCAGCAACACCTGGCAGGCGAGCAGCGGCACCTCCCGGCGCGGCAGCAGGATCAGCGTCGCCCCGTTGTCGAGAACGAGGCGCTCGTGCTCCGGCACGCGAACCATCAGCGTTGGGCTCGCGCGCGCCGCCCGCCCCGGGCGAGGATGCCAACGGTACGACATCTGGTTGCGAGGATGTCCTCGGCGACCGCACGCAGCTGCTCGCGCGTGACCGCAGTGAGGCGCCGCGGCGCTTCGAACAGGTCCGACCAGCGCCCGTGGAACACCGCGTATTCGCCGAGCAGGTGCGCCTTGCCGTCGATGGTTGCGAGCCGCTTCCAGAAGCCGACGATCGCCAGATTGCGCGCCCGCTCGAGTTCAGCCTGCGTCACGCCCTCATCGATCACCCGCGCCAGCTCCGCATCGAGCGTGGCCAGGGCGTGCGCCGGGTCGGTATCCTGCGGCAGCGTCAGCGACAGCCACAGCAGCCCGGGATCGAAGCCTTCCTGCCAGTGGCCGCCGACTTCGATCGCGACACGCCGCTCCTCGACAAGCGCGCGGTGCAGGCGCGAGGCATCGCCCTCCATCAGCACCGACATCAGCAGATGAATCGCGCTGGCGCGCTCGTCTGTGGCGCCAGGAGCCTTGTAGGCGCACTGCAGCACGGGCGTCTGCACCTTGCGCCGGGTCGTGACGCGCCGCTCCCCGAGCTGCGGCGGTTCGCGCACGCGCACCGGCGACGGCGGCGCCTGCGCCGCGATCGGCTCGAAGTAGCGCCGCGCCAGGCGCACGGCGGCGCGCGGATCGAGATCCCCGGCGAGCGTCAGCGTCAGATTGTTCGGCGCGTAATAGGTCGTGTAGAAGGCCTGCAGATCCTCCAGCCGCCAGGCGCGGATGTCCTCCGGCCAGCCGATGGTCGGGAACCGGTAAGGATGCGCGGTGAAGGCGGCCGCCTGGACCCGTTCGGCGAGCAGGCCGTGGTTGTTGTCCTCGACGCGCAGCCGTCGCTCGGAGGCGACGACGCCGCGCTCGCTTTCGATCAGCTGCGGCGCGAACGCCAGGTTCGCCACGCGGTCCGCCTCGAGCTCCAACACCAGCTCGAGCGCGCCTGCGGGAAACCAATCCTCGTACACGGTGACATCGTCGCTGGTGAAGGCGTTGTTCGCGCCGCCCTGCGCCTCCATCAGGCGGTCGAACTCCCCGGGCGCGCGAGTGCGCGTGCCGTTGAACATCATGTGCTCGAAGAAGTGCGCGAGCCCAGTGATCCCGGGCCGCTCGTTGCGGCTGCCGGCGCGCACCCACAGGTTCAGGGCGACATTGGGGATGTGATGCACCGGCCAGACGATCACCTGCATCCCGTTGGCGAGCGTCTGCGCGTGCACGCCGTCGCGTCCAGCCGGCGCCGGTGCGCGAAACGCAGGAGTCGGGGCGAGGGCGGTGCGTCTCATGGACCCAGTGTACGCCCCGCACCATGGGACGCACCGCCGCACAGGCCCGCTATACCCTCAGGAAGACCGGCCTGTCTACCGGTTGGGAGATCCGCTCAGGAGAAGACCGTTGAGTTCACGCTCAAGCCAGTTCTTCAGCGGCAACGGCGCCGTATTGAGGCGCGTCAATCGTGAGCGTGAGTTCTGCAATGATGAGGCGCTCGGCCCAGGTCGGACCCGTGAGGCGCTCGAGAAACCCACAGTGCCCGCCGCGCCGCGTCGCCAGGATGCGCAGCGACGCGGGCCGGGCGAGACGCTCCAGGTCCCTTGCCGGAATGATCGGATCGTCGAGCGAGCTGATCACGAGCGAGGGCACCTCGAGGGTCGCAAGCCGCGGTCCGGTGATCGCGTAACCGTGCAGATACTCATCCAGGCTCGCGAAATCGGCGTAGCGGCGGATCAGCTCCGCCGTCAGGCGCCTGAGGTCGTGGGTTCCGCGCAATTCGCGCAGGTCGTATTCCTGCGGCCATAGCGTCTCCTTCTTGCGCAGCGATCGCCACCACTTGCGCGCGAAGTACCGCGCGTAGCCGGGAAACCCGTCTTCCAGCGCCCGCAAGGTCTCGTGCGGCTCGAGCACCGGCGAGACCGCCACCACATGCGCCAGATCCAGGCGGTCGGCGCGCGCCTGCGCCGCGGCGCGCAGCAGAAAGTTGCCGCCGAGGGAAAAGCCGACGAGCCGCAGTGGCTGGCCGGTCAGCCGCTGCACCGCGCGCAGCGCGCCGCAAACCTCCGCAAGCCGACAGGAATGGAACAGCCCGCGGTTCAGGTGATGGGTTTCGCCGTGATCGCGCAGATTGAGCCGGAACACGTCGAAGCCGCGCTCGAAGAGCTGCTGCGAGAGCGACAGGACGTAGAGCGACTCGGCGCTACCCTCCCACCCGTGCAGCACGACGACGGGCGGCCCGCCGGCGGCGCCGCTCGAGCGCCAGCACTGCAGGCGAACGCCCTCGCCGCACTCCAGCAGCAGTTCCTGCTGGGCGCGCAGCAGCGCGCGCGCGCGGCGCACGATGGGGCCGCGGCGCACCGCTACGCTCGCCAACATCGACTGCAGGTGGCGGTTGCGCAGCCACCATGGCGGCTGAAAGTCCTGATCCGGCGCCCTGGGCTGCGCCCGCGCCGGCACGACCGCGTCGAATTCCTCGGCGCCTCGCGCCCTTGTCTGTGCCACCTGCCGCCTCTGCCGGCCTGCGAATGATCGGTGGGCAGTGTAGCGCACTCGGCCGAACTTCCGCTCGCGGCGCCCTCGCGGGCCGTGACGGCGATCCGCCCGCCCGTCTCGTCCCGGCCGCTAGCCCGTCCGGACCCGCTAGGCTTTTCGAGCGACGGCGAGAAAGACCGAATAGCGCTGCCCGTGATGCTCGATGCGGCAGCAGTCAGCCACCACGACCTCGGCGAAGCCCGCCGCGGCGAGCCAGGTGCGCACCGTTGCGCGCTCGAAGCCGTGATGCACCTCGACTCCCGGCCCGTGAAACGATCCGTCTTCGGCATCGAGGTCCGCCAGGCACACCCAACCGCCCGCGGCGAGCATGGAGTGAAACGCAGCGAACACGCGCGGCACGTCCGGTACGTGGTGCAGCGTCATCATGCTGAAGATCAGGTCGTAACGCTCGGCCGGCACGGGATCGCGCATCAGATCGAGGTCGACCACGCGCAGCCCGCGCGCATGGGCGGCGGCGATCTTGCGCTCGGCGACCGCGCGCATGCCGGCGGAGCTGTCCGCCAGCGTGATCGGCCCGAGCGCATCACGCAGACAGAACGAGAGCAGGCCCGTGCCGGCGCCGTACTCCAGCGCCCGCATCGTCGGACTCATCGGCACCGCCTGGCGCATCGCCACCGCGACGTCCTCGGCGCGGCTGACTTTCTGGGCGTCGTCCCACGTCTCTGCGCGGGCGTCGAAATCAGTCCTGTTCGGTTCGGGCATTGCCAAGGCTCCGGCGGGCGTCGATCGGGGGTTCAGCCCGATTCTTTCAGATGAGCCGGGGGGCGTCCACTGCGCGCGAGGCGCAGCGCAGCGAAGACTGCGAGCCCGGCACCGGGCGCGCTTGACGCGCGCCGTCCGCTGTTGAGAATGCTCGCGTGCCGCCCGCCCCGCGCATTCATCAGGTCGTGTATGAAAACCCTGTTTCTCGTGCGTCATGCGAAATCCAGCCGGGACGAGCCTTCGCTGCCCGACACGCAGCGGCCTTTGTCCGCGCGCGGCAGGCACGATGCGCCGCGGATGGGCAGGCGTCTGCACGAGCGCGGCGTCGAGCTGGACTTGATGGTGTCGAGCCCGGCGCTGCGCGCGCTCGCGACGGCGAAGATCATCGCCCGGCAACTGCACTACAAGCGCAGGCGCATCGCGGTGGACGATCGGCTCTATCCCGGCGCTGCGCGCGAGCTGCTCGAGGTGATACGCGGGCTCGATGAGAGCCTCGGGCGCGTGATGCTCGTCGGTCACAATCCGGGCTTGAGCGAGCTCGCGCACCGTTTCGCGAGCGCGATCGCCGATCTGCCGACCTGCGCGGTCGCCGAATTCACGTTCGATGCCGGCTCCTGGCGCGACATCGGCACACTCGAGGCGCGGAACGTGACCGTGGAGTCGCCAAAGATGCCCTAGCGCGCGGCGCGTTCACCGTGCGAGTCCGTCACGGCAGCGTCAAAGCCGCGCGCTGTGGGTTGCGGGACAGCGCGTGATACAGCTCGCCGAGACGCCCGGCCATCGTGAGCGATGACCAGCCGCGGGCGTAGGTGCGGGCCTGATCGGCGAGCGCGCGGCGCAGGTCCGTGTCGGTGAGGACGCGGACCACCGCGCCGGCAAAGGGCTCGGTGAGTTCCTCGCAGATGAGCGCGCCGCAGGCGGGCGCGAGAATGGACTTGGTGCCGAGCTCGGCCGTGGACACCACCGGAGTGCCCTGGGCGAATGCCTCGAGCAGCACCAGTCCCTGCGTCTCGGTGCGCGATGCGAACACGAAAACCGAGGCGGCCGCATAACAGTCGAGCAGCGAGCTGTTGCGGTCGAGGTAGCCGACGAAGCGCACATCGGCGGCCAGGCCCTGCGCCTGGACCAGCCTGCGCAGCGGCTCGCGCGCCGGACCCTCGCCGGCGATCACCAGCAGAGCGTCGGGAACGGCCTGCCGGACGCGGGCGAAGGCGCGCACCAGAAAGTCGATGTTCTTCTCGTGCGCGACCCGTCCCACGTAGGTGACGAGAGGCCGTCCCGGCGCCAGTCCCGCGAGGGCGCGGAAACGCTCGCCGTCGCCCGGCTGGAAACGGTCGGCGGACAAGCCGGTCGGAATGACGTGCACGGGCGTCTCGACGCCGTAATCATGCAGGACCTGCCGCAGCGGCTCCGATGGCGCGACGAGCGCCCCGACGTCCGCGCACTGCGAGCGGGTGAAGGCCCGCGCGAAGCCGCGTCCGATCCGCCGCGGCAGCGCAGGCACGTAATGGTGCAGATACTCCTCGAAGAAAGTGTGGTACGTCGCGACGCACGGAAGACCCCGCCGCCGCGCGTAGCGCACCCCGGCATAGTGCGCCACGAAGGGTGTCTGGATGTGCACCAGATCGAACGGCTCACGCTCGAGAGCGTTGAGCGCCTGCCTCAGCGCACCCCAGCGCATGCGGCGGTCCTCCGGATCGCCCGGGACGCGGCCGCCGGCCACGCGAACCACAGCGCGCTCGGCGGCCGGATCGTGCCCCGGGTAGCTCGGCGCCACCAACAGCGTCTGAATGCCGAGACGGTCGAGGTCGGCGCGAAAGGTGCCGATCGAGGTCGACACGCCGTTGACCCTCGGAAAATAGACGTCGGAGACGTACAGGACGCGCATCAGGCAACTGACAGACCGAGCACGCCCAGCGCGAGCCCGATCAGCGCGCCGGCAAGCACATCCGTCGGGTAATGCAGCCCGAGCACGGTGCGCGATCCGGCGATGAGCAGCGCGAGGGGAATCAGAACCCAGCCGAGCGCTGGGTAGTGCGCGACGGCCTGGACCGTGAAGCACACCGCGTGCAGGGTGTGTCCGGAGGGGAAGCTGTACCGATCGAGCGGCGCCATGGCCCGGTCAATGTTCGCGTGGGTCATGAACGGCCGCTCGCGCACCAGGGTGTGCTTGAGCAGTTTGTACAGGACGAGCCCGGCGAGGCCGGTCAGTGCCATCACCGCCGCCGGGCGCAGCGCCGCGCGGCCGTAGAGCAGCGGCAGCGCCACGATCACCGCGTACCAGATCGCCCCGTCGCCGAGACGGCTCGCGAGCTGGAAGATCCGCCGCGGTACGGCGAATGCCGCGCCGCGGTTCAGCCGGCGGCACAGCGCATACTCGGCGGCGTCCGCTCTCGCGATCCACTCGGACAGGGCGGTCGCTTTCATTGGGGCTTCCGGGCGTGCACACTCATGGGTGCGAGATTTCTCGCCACGCCAGCATCGCCGGCCAGGAAGTCCGCGATATGACAGTTTTGTGAAGCTTTTGTTACAAGAGGCGCGCTGGGCGCTGTGGGCGCTGCTGGTCACCGCGGCGGTCCCGGCACATGCCATCAATCGCGTGACCCTCACGGTCGGACAGCTGCGTGCGACCCAGGCCCGCATCGCCGGCACCGAGGTGGTCGTGCAGCTCGGCGCGGCGGGCCTCTCGTTGCGGGCGCGCGCCGCTGCGGTGCGCCTCCAGACCTCGCGCATCCCGCCGCTCAGCAAAGTCGCTCTCGCCTGCGCACGGCTGCTCGTCGGCAGTCGGCTCGCCTGCCGTGGCGGGCACTTCGCGGCGCTCACCGGGCCGGCCGGTGCGCTGCGCGGCACCGTGTCGGGGAGTTACGACTCGCGGACCGGCTCGATGCAGGTGCGCGCAGGCGACATCACGGTGGCGGGCGGTCGCGTCCGGCTCGCCGGCGCGGTGCACTCGGGGCGCTGGCGCGTCGCGGCGAACGCCACTGGCGTGCAGCTCGCCCAGGCCGCCGCGCTCGTGCGGCCGTGGTTTACGCTGCCGCCGGGCGACACGGTAGGTGGCCCCGTCACCTTACGGCTGAGCGCAACCGACCAGCCCGCCCTGACGCTGAGCTTCACCGTGAGCAGTGCAGACCTGAACTTCAGCAACGGTGCCGGCACGGTCGTGTCCCAGCATGTGGCGGCGACGGCCGAGGGCAGGCTCTCGCAAGGCAGCAGCGGCCTCGCCGGCATGCTGACCGTCGTCGGCTCCCGCGGACAGGCGTTGGCCGGGCCGATGTACCTCGACTTGGCGGCCCATCCTCTGCGGCTGCGTCTCGCCGCCGTCAGACGGAGCGCGGGCGTCCTGGAGGTCTCCCAACTCGATCTGCACGAGCGCGGCGTCATCGACGCCCACGCCTCCGCTTTAATGACGCTGGGCGCCCAGCCCGCGGTCCAGTCTGCCCAGGTCAGTCTGACGCGGCTCGCCTTCCCCGGCGCATATACCAGTTTCCTGCAGATGTCGCTGGCCTCGACCGCGCTCGGCTCGCTCACGAGCAGCGGCTGGGCGAGCGGGTCACTGACGCTGCGCGGCGGGCACCTCGAGCGCATCAACGCCTCGCTGCACAGCCTACTCCTCGAGGACCGGGCCGCGGGACTGTCGGTCGCGGACGCGAACGGCGCCATTCACTGGACTGCGGCTTCGGGCGTCGCGGTCGCGCACTCGCATCTGAGCTGGCGCAAGATCGGCCTCTACGGCCTGACGGGCGGCCCGGCGCACCTGACCTTCCTCGCCTGGGGCCACAACTTTGCGCTGCTCGGCGGCAACGTGCGCCTGCCGGTCTTCAACGGCGCGATCCTGGTGCACACGCTGGTGGGACGCAATCTCGGCACGCCGCACGCGCAGCTCGACTTCAACGCGGATCTGACCCCGATCAGCATGCCGGTGCTGTGCAAGGCCTTCGGCTGGCCGGTCATGAACGGGCAGCTCTACGGACGCATCCCGTTGGTGCAGTACCGCCACCGCGTGCTGAAATTCAACGGCGACCTGGTGGCGCACGTGTTCGACGGGGTCATCACCGGCAGTCATATCGAGCTCGACGATCCGCTCGGCCAGTGGCCGCAGATGCACGCCGACGTCAAGGCGCGGGGACTCGATCTGCGCATGGTCACGCGCACCTTCGCCTTCGGTTCGATGACCGGACGGATCGACGCGGACATCAACGGGCTGAAGCTGTTCGACTGGTCGCCGGTGGCATTCGATGCGCGCCTCTACACCATGCCGGGCGACCGCTCGCCGCACCTTATCAGTCAAAACGCGGTCACGCGCATCGCCGCCTTCGGCGGCGGCGGCGGCGAAGTCGCCGCGGCGCTCGAGTCCGGTGTGCTG
>JAKCEJ010000113.1 GCA_021838065.1 Pseudomonadota bacterium | reverse complement strand
CCGCGGCGAGCGCCCCTGCGAGGAACGTGCGGCGGTTGAAGAAGACCTCGGGCGGGGTGATCTGCGACGGCGCGATGCGCGGGATGCGAATGGCCATGATCCTAACTCCTCGGACTACCGTACAGACGCTTCAGTCGCGGCAGAAACCCCGTCGACGGCTGCGTTCCCGATCACCAGCGCGCGAAGCGCGGCAGGAGGAATCGGCACGCGAGCGTGACGATGCCGCAGCCGACCCCGTACCACACCACGATGTACAGCGGATCGTTGAATGGACAGGCGAAAATAAACACGAATGCACCCCACGCCGCGGCCGCCAGGCCGATCAGCAGGGGGGTCCGGCGCATATCCGTCGGCGCGCCGCGCCGTCCGAGCACCGCCAGGGCGAGCAGCGGCGGAATCGACAGCAGCACGATCTTGGACGCGCACTGCACGCCGCTTCTCCAGTCCAGCCGCTGCATCAGGCTCGCCGCGCCCGTGGGCAAGCCGGCCATGACGATCCCGGATGCCAGGCAGATCGCGATGATCAGCGCGAGCCAGCGCAGCGCGCCCCGCGTGGAGTACGCCGGATCGAACGAGCGGACCGCCAGGAAACCGCTCACCAGAGAAATCACGCCCAGGCTGACGATGCGCCAACCCATGGTCGGCTGCGTCATCATGCGGTGCATGTCGAGGTGCGCAAAGCCGACGGCGAACAGCAACGCCAGTTCGATCACCGCGACCAGCGCCATGATCGATGCATCCACCCAGA
Organism: Pseudomonadota bacterium; assembly: GCA_021838065.1. GTDB lineage: Bacteria > Pseudomonadota > Gammaproteobacteria > Steroidobacterales > Steroidobacteraceae > 13-2-20CM-66-19. The sequence goes on along the minus strand of JAKCEJ010000113.1, from coordinate 7,719 downwards.
AACGCCGGGGCCGCACGGGCGCGAGATCCCCGGCGAGCTGATCGATCAGGGAGTCAAGCTTCATGGCTTTCCTCCTGTGCGAGCTCGCTCAGTTGCCGCAATCCTCTGTGAATGTTCACCTTGACCAGGGCGATGGTCTGGTCCAGCCGCTCGGCGGCTTCCTTGATGCTCAATCCCTCGAGCTTCACCAGGCGAATGGCGTTGGCCTGGGCGGGCTTGATTCTCTCGAGCAGGGCCTCGAGCGAGCGGGCGCTGTGCAGCGCTTCGCCGGGATCGCGCACGGGGATCTCCTCCGGGAGCTCCTCGGTCGCGGAGTCCTTCATCGCGCGCAGCCGATCGATCCACTTGTAGCGCGCGATCGCCGCGAGCCACGGACCGAACGGCTTCGCGGGATCGTAGGTGTGACGCTTGGCGTGCAGTGACAGAAGCACCTCTTGCGAGGCGTCCTCCACCATCGAGGGCGGCAGCCGCCGCGAATAATACGATTGCAGCCACGACCCCACCTCGACGAGCAGGCGGCGATAGGCTGCGGCGTCGCCCGTCTGGGCGGCCATCATCAGTGCGCGCCAATGATCGTCCGCCAAGCGAGTCTCTCCTCAGCCGGCCGCCTCGGCCGGTTTGCGCATGCAGTGGATGAATGACCACTTCGGGTTCGCACGGGATTGTAGCGCACGCACCGGGCTCACACGGCAGCGCCCCGGGGCGCGGTACGCGGCAGCGGTACCGCGGCCGGTGCGAAGGTGGCAGGGCTCGAACGGCGGCTCGGCATGGAATTGTCTCCGGGGTCTCTCGAGGATGCACGAGGACACGCCGTCCTCACCCACCCTATTCGATCGAACGGCCGGAAAGGTTACAGGCCGCGGGGATTCGGGCGCGGGAGCGTGAAATGCAGCGTGCACGGGGGTGGCTGTAACTTTCCGGCCCACGCCGGCGAATGTACGGCAGTCATGCGGCGCACACGGTGCAACACCGGCCGCGGACAGACGTCCTCAACCTTTTTTTGGAGAGACTCCTATGTCCAATCGTTCCGCCTCTCTGTTCGTTGCTGGCGCACTCGCGGCCGCCCTCGCCTCTCTCGGCCCCGTGCCCGCGAGCGCCCACGGCATGAAAATCACCCCGCCGCAGAAGACCATGGAAGCCCTGCACACGGGCCTGTGGGAAAAATGCTACGGCGTAGCGCTCACGGGCCAGAACGACTGCTATGCCGGTCCCGGCACGACCTGCGCGGGCACTTCCACCCGCAACTACGCAGGCAATGCGTTCAAACTCGTTCCGAAGGGCACCTGCACCGCTATTCACACGCCGGACGGCTCGGGCAGCCTCACGGCCATCGCGCGGTAACAGTCACGGGCCGGCCGCGGAGTCCCACCCCGCTCCGCGTGCCGGCCCCGGTCTTCGAGCACAGCTATGAACGATCACGCTTCGCGTCCGTCGCGTCATTCGATGCCAGCCCGCGCCGGCGTCGGATTGAAGGCGGCGCATTACCGGGAAATTCTCGAAATGCGACCCGATGTCGGGTTCTTCGAGGTGCACGCCGAGAACTACATGGGCGCGGGCGGTCCGCCGCACCGTTACCTCGCGCAGATCCGCAGCAGTTACGCCTTGTCCGTGCACGGCGTCGGGCTCTCGATCGGCGCCGCCCGGCCGCTCGATGCGGTGCACCTGCGCCGGCTGGCCGGCCTCGTGCGCCGCTACCAGCCGGCGCTGGTTTCGGAGCATCTGGCGTGGTCGACCCATGGCCGCGCGTTCTTCAATGACTTGCTGCCCGTACCGTACCATGCCGAGACGCTCGCCTGGGTCTGCGGGCACATCCACCAGGTCCAGGAGGCGCTCGGACGCCAGCTGCTGCTTGAGAACCCGGCGACCTATCTGGCCTTCAGCGAAAGCACCTGGTCTGAGCCTGATTTCATCGCCGAAGTCGCGCGGCGCACCGGCTGCGGTCTGCTGCTCGATGTCAACAACGTGATCGTCGCCTGCACGAACCAGGAATGGCAGCCGTTACGTTATATCGATGCCTTTCCCCTGCACGCGGTCCGACAACTTCACCTCGCGGGCCACGCAACGGATGCCGACGCCTCCGGCCGGCCGCTGCTGATCGATACCCATGACCGTCCTGTCAGCCAAGCCGTCTGGGACTTGTACGCGAGGGTGATCGGCAGAATCGGCCGGCGCCCGACGCTCATCGAGTGGGACCAGCATCTTCCGTCGTGGGAGACCTTGCATCGCGAAGCGCAGCAGGCCGAGGACATCCTGAATGCATTCGACGCCGCTCAAGGAGCACAGCATGCCGCAGCTCGGTGAGATTCAGCGGGCGTTCGCCCGGGCGCTCCTCGACCCGCAGGAGGCTCCCGTAGGGGATGACCCCGCGGGGCGACCGGACCGGCTTCGCTTCGCCGTGTATCGGAACAACGTCGCTGTGAGCCTCATCGAAGCATTGGAAGCCGGGTACCCCGCGGTGCGCCGGCTGGTCGGCGAGGTATTCTTTCGCGCCTGCGCCGGCCGCTACGCGGCGCAGGAGCCCCCGCGCTCACCGGTCATGCTGCTCTATGGTGATCGCTTCGCGGATTTCCTGGCGCGCTTCGCGCCGCTCGCGGACTACCCCTACCTCGCCGATGTCGCACGCATCGAGCGCGCATGGCTCGAGGCCTATCACGCCGCCGAGGCCGAGCCGCTCGCCCCGACCGCGCTCGCGCACGTCGCCGCGCACCGGGTGGGCGATTTGTGCTTCACGCTGCATCCTTCGGTGCGCATCGTGCGTTCGACCTATCCGGCCGTGACCCTGTGGCGGGTCAACATGAGCAAGGACGCACCACCGGCGATCCACCTGGACTCAGGCGCGCAGGACGCGCTCGTTGCACGCCCGGGAGCTGAAGTGCAAGTGCGCGCCGTGCCACCAGGCGCAGCGTGCTTTCTCGATGTCCTCTTCCACGGAGGGACGCTCGCCGAGGCCGCCGCAGAGGCGACCTCGGCGAGCGCATCGTTCGATCTCACCGCACACATTGCCGCTCTTCTCGAGAGCGGTCTCGTCACCGCCGCCCGCCTGCGCAGACGGCGCACCCAGCTGCCAAAGAGGCAATCCATATGTCGTTGAGCCCTGCATTTGCCACAGCACCCCCCGTCTGCCTGAGTCGCGCGGCGCGCGGGTTTCATCGTCTCTCAGACAGCTTGATTCGAGGCGCGGCCCTGCTCGCGCCGATCGCGGCGCGTTTCGCGCTCGCCGTGCCCTTCCTGCGGTCCGGACTCACCAAGTGGAGCGGCTGGTTCCGCGTCTCGCCGGTGACGGATGCGCTGTTCGAGTCGATCTTCAAGCTGCACCTGTTCGGCCATCAGTACGGCTTTCCGATACCGGTCGTCCTCGCGCACCTCGACGCGGTGGCCGAAATTGCGCTGCCGATGCTGCTGATCGTGGGACTGGCGACGCGCTTCAGCGCGCTGGGGCTGCTGATCATGACCGGGATCATTCAGCTCACGGTGCCCTCGGGATGGGCGAACTTTCACCTTCCGTGGGCCGCCCTCGCACTGACCCTGGTCACTCTCGGCGGAGGGCCTCTATCAACCGATTACGTCATCGAACGGTGGGTCGGCAGGCGGCGCCAGCCGTCGCGCGAGCGACTCAGCGTACCGCGCTCCGTTTGAGATTGGACTCGACACACGCTCGGAGCGCTGCCTGAGAGGCTGCCGAAACGCGGCACGGCAGCGTAGCCGGCTCAGCGCCGGTGAACGTCGCGACATCGTAGGGTCGGAGACTCGGGCGAGTACTGTCTGAGGCTCACCCGAGGGCTGCGTCACTTGCGCAGGCGTCAATGGCCTCTATCCAGCGGCGCTTGGCCTCTGCACCGAGAAACGACCCCTCGATCGAGTTGCGCGCCAGAGTCGCGAGCTGTGTGCGCGTGAGCCCCAGCGCACGCTCCACGGCAAGATAGTTCTCCAGCAGGTAGCCGCCAAAGTACGCCGGATCATCGGAATTCACGGTCACGCGCAGCCCCGCCTCGAGCAGGCGCTTCAGGTTATGCTGCTCGATGTCGTCGAACACTCTGAGCTTCACGTTCGACAGCGGGCAGACCGTCAGGGCGACCTGGTCGCGGACCAGGCGCTGCATCAGGGCGGGGTCCTCTTCACACCTCACGCCGTGATCGATGCGCTCCACGGCGAGAAGATCGAGCGCCTCGTATATGTAGTCCGGCGGGCCCTCCTCGCCGGCATGCGCGACGGTGAGCAGCCCTTGCGTGCGCGCATGCTCGAACACTTCGGCAAACTTCGAGGGCGGATGACCGACTTCAGAAGAATCGAGGCCGACCGCCCCGATGATCTCGCGGTGCTCGAGCACCTCATGAAGGGTGTCCATCGCTTCCGCCGCGCTCAGATGACGCAGGATGCAGGCGATCAGACGGTGCGTCATCCCGAAACGCCGCTCGGCCTCGGCGAGCGCTCGACTCAAGCCCTCCACGACCGTGCCGAAGGCGATGCCGCGGGCCGTGTGCGTCTGGGGATCGAAGAAGATTTCCGCGTGGACGACGCCCTGCTCATGAGCGCGCTGCAGATAGCTCAGAGCCAGATCGTAGAAGTCGTCCGCATCCTGCAGCACGTCCGCGAGCGCATAGTAGAGGGTCAGAAACGACTGCAGGTCGGTGAAATCATAAGCCGCGCGCAGTTCCGCCACGCTGCCGTACGGCAGCGCCACGCCATGCTTCTGCGCGAGCCGGAAGGCCAGCTCCGGCTCGAGGGTCCCTTCGATGTGCAGGTGCAGCTCGGCCTTCGGAAGAGCCCTGACATACGCTTCCGTCGATCTCATCGGAATTGGTTAACTCAGAAAACGAGGTTTGCCGGCAATTTAGCATCCCCGTAGAATCCGGAGCAATGGCCCACCCAACCACGCACGTTCCCGATGCTCGAGCGAGTGGGACTGCGACCGCGGAATGCTCGGATCCGGTCGGAACTGCGGCCGGCGATTACCGGATCTACCGCCCCTCAACGCCACTGCTGAAGACATGTCCCCTTGGCGGCCCCGTGGGCCACCGCTGCGGCCCTGAAGGCGCATCGGGATGCGCGCAGACCCCATACGGCCGAGGGCGTGGCGCCATCCGGCGGGGGTCGGTGCGACGCGAGACGTCCCGGATGCGGCTCGGGGCGGGCGAAGCCCGATGGCACCGCCTGGAACTGCGGCTCGGCGCACCCCTGGACAGGCTGTCGACGAACGGCATCGGCGCCACCCGCAATCAATCCGCGCGTGCGCTCCCCGAGCACGATCGCCGCGACCGCACTGCAGGCCGCGGAGTGACGGGCGTCACCTGATGTCGCCCGGCACCGCGATGAATCTGCGCGCGTTGGTGATCTCTCACCGCACGCTGAGTTTCTCACTCCCGGCCCCGTGATGCTGCTGTCCGCCGTGTACCCGCCGTCGGCATGGGCGACACGTGCGCCGGCTACCTGTACGAGCCGTGGGCTCGATGAGCCCGCGCCGATGTGCGTGGGCCGGCAACGGGCCGCGACGCCGAGCGACATCGGGCACGGCACGGCGCACTGACGGTTCAACTGCAATAATCAGAACATATGCTCACACGATTCTTCGATCTCGAGAGCCACGGCACGACGGTGCGCATCGAGCTGTTCGCCGGGCTCACGACGTTCCTCACGATGGCGTACATCGTCGTGGTCAATCCGATGATTCTGGGCGCGGCAGGCATGCCCGTAGCGGGTGTCGCGGTCGCCACCTGCCTCTCGGCCGGCATCGGCAGCATCCTGATGGGGCTGCTCTCCAATTACCCGCTCGCGCTCGCGCCGGGGATGGGGCTGAATGCCTACTTCACGTACACCGTGGTGAAAACCATGGGCCTGCCGTGGCAAGTGGCGCTCGGCTGCGTGTTCCTTTCCGCCGTCCTGTTCCTGGTGCTCACCCTCGCCGGCGTGCGCCAGCTCATCATGAACGCGATCCCGCGCTCGCTGTTCGCCGCGGTCAGCGGCGGGATTGGCCTGTTCATCGCGTTCATTGGCCTGAAGAACGCGGGAATCATCGTCGCCACTCCCGGCACGACGGTCGGGCTCGGCAATCTGACGGCCGCGACGCCGGCGCTCGCCGTGCTGGGCCTGCTCGTCATCGCCGCCATGCAGGCCCGCTCCATCAAGGGCGCGATGCTGTTCGGCATTCTGAGCGTCGCGGGCGTCGCCTGGATCCTCGGGCTCGCCCGCTTCACCCCATCCTCATTCCACCTGGCCGACCTGTCCTCGACCGCGTTCCGGCTCAACATTCCCGCGGCCCTCGACCTCAAGGGGGGCGTCGGGCTGTCGCTCGTCGAAATCGTGTTCGTATTCCTGTTCGTGGATCTGTTCGACAACGTCGGCACGCTGATGGCGGTCACCAAGCGAGCCGGACTGACGTCGCCCGATGGGACCGTGCCCCGAATGAAGCGCATCCTGCTTGCCGACTCGATCTCGATGCTCGTGGGCGCGCTCGTGGGCACGAGCCCGGTCACGAGCTACATCGAGAGCACCTCGGGCGTGGCGGTGGGCGGGCGCACCGGGCTCACGAGCGTCACTGTCGGGCTGCTGTTCCTGTGCACGCTGTTCGTCGCGCCGCTCGTGCAGGCCATACCGGGCGTGGCGACCGCGCCGGCGCTCATCCTGGTGGGCGCGATGATGATGGGCGCGCTCGCTGAGGTGGAGTGGCACGAGCCGGGCGAGGGCATTCCCGCCTTTCTCACCGCCATCATGATTCCGCTCAGCTACTCGATCGCCAATGGCCTCGCGTTCGGGATCGTGAGCCATGCCGTGCTGAAGCTCGTGCGCGGACAGGCGCGTGCCGCCGACTGGTTGGTGTACGTGCTCGCCGCGCTGTGCGTCGGCCGGTTCATTTACCTCGCGTGACCGATGCGGCGAGCGCCTCGGGCGCAGCGGGGTCCGGGCACTCGAAGAAGCCCGCGTCAACCGGCTTGTGAGCCAGAATCTCCTCGCGTGTCAGGCCCTGGATTTCGTGCGGAAAGACCAGCCAGTGGGGTGTCTCGTGCACGAAGTAGTCGGGCTTCAGCGCGGTGCGGCGCCGCGATGGCTTGTAGTACACGGTCGCGATGCGGATCTTCTCCGGGAGGTTGCGCCGGCAGCGAGTCTTGAGCTCATCGATGACCGCCTCGAGGCTGCGGCCGGAATCAAAGACATCATCGACGATCAGCAGTTCGTCCTCGGCCGAGAGACGCGACACCAGATAGTCCGCGGCATGCACCCGCACCGCCTTGTGCTGCTGATCGATCCCTGAGTACGAGGACGTGCGGATGGCGATGTGGTCGGCGTGGATCGAGTGGTACTCGAGCACCTCCTGCACCGTGATGCCGATCGGCGCGCCGCCGCGCCAGATGGCGACCATGAAGGTAGGGCGCATGCCGCTTGCCACGACACGTCGCGCGAGTTCCATGGAATCGCGCAGCAGCTCGTCGGCCGAGATGAAGATCTTTTGCATGGTGCGTATTCTTTCACAATGCGATGGCGGGCGAAGCACTGGCCCGGGCGGGGAGATTCGGAACCGTTGCGGCTCGAGGTTGCGGCTGAGCCACCCGCTTGGGCACACCGCTGACCCCGCGGGTTCACGACCGCGCCGCATCGGCAGCCGCCGACCCGGTGTCGATCGTCCTGCCAGTCAACGCGTTCCTGATCCCCTCTCTCGTTCAGATTTCAAGGTCAAGACGCAATGGGGCGAGGCCGGCCTCGGGCGCAGGATACCCGATCAGAATC
>JAKCEJ010000112.1 GCA_021838065.1 Pseudomonadota bacterium | reverse complement strand
CCACTTCAGACCACCTGGGCGACGAGGTCCACGACCTCCGGTAGGCGGTTCCGAGGGGCGATCATCCGGCACGCGCCCCAGGGTCACGACTCATTTGGCGCGGAATCCTGCGCGCTATCCCGTCACCCGACCGGGCTCATCTTGCCGGGCGGCGCAGGGCTTGCGGGTATGAGGCCTCGCGAGCGCCTGTCCGCGCGCACCTCGCCGCCGGATCCGCCAGGAGCTGCGACAGCGTCCCTGCCCGGACGGGCCAGGATGCATGCCATGCGGTCGCGCCATACCGGGCGACCACCTGCACGACTCGAGTCTCGCCGGCCAGGCCGCGATCACCGACGGCCGCGACAATTTCTCCCTGCATGAAGTGCGGGTGCGCGCACCCCGGGCGGGAGAAGTCCGGGTGCGCCTGAAGGCCGCCGGCATCTGCCACACCTCGGCCAATTGACCCCCTCGTCGCCGAGCCGCTGCCCGCGGTGGCCGTTGCGCCTCAGCCGAGCGTCCTAGAGGCGCTCGCCGCGCGCGCGGCCCGCTGCCGCGGCGGCGATTCGACTGCGGCGCGGACGATGCGCTGCTCGAGCCGAACCGCGCGCGGTATCTGGGTCTTCTCGCAGCCGGGGTCGAGCACCTCTACCAGGAGCGGCGCGGCGGACATGACGGGGCGTACTGGTCCTGCCACAGCGGGCGAACGCTCGAGTTCTTCTCCGAGGCGCTGCGCGAGGAGCGCGAGTCACCCCGCCGGCGCTAGCGCGGCGCAGCACGCACCGCCTCGTGCCGCCGCTCCTCTCGGATCGGGCGGCTGCGTGCAGAGCGGGCCGCTGGCCTTGCCGCGGCCGCGCCTGGGGGATCATGCTGTGCAGCGGCGGGAGGCGCCCGCAACCGCGCGACCGCTCAGGGAGCTGCCATGATCGACGCCGCCGACTTTCCCGTTACCCGCAAATGGCCCGCCCGCCATCCCGAGCGGCTTCAGCTGTACTCGCTCCCCACGCCGAACGGCGTGAAGGTCTCGATCATGCTCGAGGAGACCGGCCTGCCCTATGAGGCGCACCGGGTGGACTTTGCGCGCCAGGAGCAGCTCTCGAGCGAGTTCCGCTCGCTCAATCCCAACAACAAGATCCCCGCCATCATCGATCCGAACGGGCCGGGCGGCAAAGCGCTCGCGCTGTTCGAATCGGGCGCGATCCTGCTGTACCTCGCTGAAAAGACCGGACGGTTTCTGCCCGCCGAGCCGGCCGGGCGTTACCACGTCATCCAATGGCTGATGTTCCAGATGGGCGGCATCGGGCCGATGTTCGGACAGCTCGGCTTCTTCCACCGCTTCGACGGCCGGGAATTCGAGGACAAGCGACCCCGTGACCGCTACGTCGCCGAGTCGCGGCGCCTCCTCGGCGTGCTCGAGGGCCAGCTGTCCCATCACGCATGGGTGGCGGGTGAGGACTACAGCATTGCCGATATCGCCATCTTCCCGTGGGTGCGCAACCTGATCGGCTTCTACGAGGCGGGCGAGCTCGTCGGCATCAAGCAGTTCCCTGCGGTGACGGGCGCGCTCGAGCGCTTCATCGCCCGCCCCGCCGTTGCGCGCGGCCTGCAGATTCCGCAGGCCGCCTGAGGCGCAGCGCGATCCGATGGCGGCCGGATCACGCCGTCCCGCTCGCACCGCGCTCTGGCGCGGGCGAGCCGGACCTCGCTCAGCCGCCCCGGGTGGCGTCGGCGATGAACGCGTCGATGTTCTTCGACAGCTGCGGCAGCACGGCGGGGTTGAGGTACAGCATGTGCCCGACCGCGTAGTAGTACTCGTGGATATTGCGCTCGAGCCCCGCCGGCAGGCCCATGTGGGCGATGGTGTAGTTGGTAGCGAAGAACGGCGTGGCCATGTCGAACCAGCCGTTATTGAGCATCAGCTGCATCGCCGGGTCATTGCTCATGGCCCGCGCCAGCGCCGGCGCCACGTTGCGCACCCGGGCGAGGCTCTGGCCGCTGCCCACGCCCTCATCGAGCGCGCTGAGCGGCGGCTGGTAGCGCCCCCAATCCCAGGCCCTGAACACGCGGCCGCTGCTCTGCACGTACAGGCGGCTGCTGGGGTAATCGAGCCCGTGATCGAGATACTCATCGAAGGTCGCGCTCAGGGCGCCCCAGATTGCCGTGGTGGCGGCCCCCGCGGCCGAATCGCCCTGCTCCGGGACCAGGGGCTGCAGCTCCGGCGTGCTGAAGCGCGCATCGAAGCGGCCCGTGCTCGCGCCGTCGCCGAGCAGGCGACGCTGGAACACCGACAGCGGGACGCGCAGGTCCGCCTTCAGCCACAGTGAGGCCGGCAGCCCCGTGTCGCGGGCGAGCTGCGTGGCGATGCGGCCCTTCTCGTCCGCGGGCAGCGCCGCACCTTCGAACAGCGCGTGCGCATAGGCGCCGCCGGCGAACTGCTCGACCCGCTGGAGGAAGGCCGGCAGGCTCTGCGGCTGCGGCTCGAGGCGGTGGTGATACCAGGCCACCGCCGCGTAGGACGGCAGGTACAGCTCATAGGGCAGATCGTTGCCCGGCGTGTTGTTCAACGTCGCGAAATCCAGCACCGTCGAGCACAGGATCACCCCGTCGAGATAGATGCCGCGGCCGACCAGATCGCGCGACAGGACCGCCGAGCGCGTCGTGCCGTAGCTCTCCCCGAGCAGAAACTTCGGCGACTCGAACCGGTTGTACTTCTGGACGTAGCGCTCGATGAACTGCGTGAACGAGCGGGCGTCGCCGTTGATGCCGTAGAACATTGCCGGCTTGCCGACCCCGACGATGCGGCTGTAGCCGGTGCCCACCGCGTCGATGAACACGAGATCGGTCGCCTTGAGGATGCTGTAGGTGTTGGGCACGAGCCGGTACGGCGGCTGCTCGGCGCGGGCCTCGCCGGGGGCGGGCCAGTCGATGCGGCGCGGCCCGAAGCCGCCGATGTCGACGAGCGCCGAGGCGAAGCCCGGCCCGCCGTTGTACGCGAAGGTCACCGGGCGCCCGCCCGGGTTGCGCACGCCGTCCTTGGTGTAGGCGACGTAGAACATGCTGGCGGTGGGCTTGCCGTGCTTGTTCTTCAGGATGATCGTGCCGGCGGTCGCCGTGTAGTCGATGCGCTTGCCGTCGATCAGCACACTGCCGTGCGTGACCGACGTTCTGGCCTTGGGAGCCGCGGTTGCGCCGTGTGCCTTGGCGGGCGCGTGCGCGGCGTAGACGACCGGAGCCAGAGTGAGTGCGGCACTGGCAAACAGCGGAGCAAGGATACGTTGCATGCGGCAGGTACCTCCAGGTTCAGCCCGTACGGATCGGCCGAGTGAACCCCGTCACCGCTCGACCGCACGCGCCTGCGGACGGCCACGCCCGCGCGTGGCGCATCCTACCCCGCTGCGGCGTCTGGATCGAGCGGTCATCGCGCGGCCGCGCGCTCGAGCACGGATTATGCTGCGCGGCCCCGGGGACTGGCGGGGGCGTTCGGCCGCTGAGCGCACCCGCCCGGTTGGCGCGTGCGAGGGGTTATTTCTTGGCCGCCGCGTGGTATTCGCGGCGGATCCGCGCCAGATCGACCCCGGGCTCGGGATACGTGAGGCCCATCGCCTCGAGCCGCTCGACCACGATGCGCGCCACGGCGAGATTGCGGTACCACTTGTGATTGGCGGGAATCACGTACCACGGCGCCTGCTCGGTGCTGCAGCGCGACAGCGCCTCCTCGTAGGCGCGCAGATACTCGGGCCAGAAGCGGCGCTCGGCGTAATCGGCCTCGCTGATCTTCCAGTGCTTGGTCGGATCGTCGAGCCTTTCCTTGAAGCGCGCGAGCTGCTCTTCGCTCGAGATGTGCAGGTAGAACTTCAGGATCACCGTCCCGTCGTCGGCGAGCGCGCGTTCGAACTCATTGATCCGGCCGTAACGGGCGGACCAGACCGACTTGGCCACCAGCTGATGCACGCGCACGATGAGCACGTCCTCGTAGTGCGACCGGTTGAAGATCACCACCTCCCCGCGCGCCGGCGCCGCGCGGTGCGCGCGCCAGAGGAAATCGTGCGCCGCTTCCTCATCCGAGGGCTTGCGGAAGTGCGCCACCCGGCAGCCCTGCGGGTTCATCGCGCCGAGCACGTGGTTGATCAGCCCGTCCTTGCCGCCCGTGTCCATCGCCTGCAGACAGATCAGCAGGGAGCGCCGGCCCTCGGCGTAGAGCAGCTCCTGCAGCGCGCGCAGACGCTGGCTGTAGTGTTCAATCTCCGCCGCGGCCGACTCGTGGTCCTCGTGCCGCCCCTTGAACGCCGGATCGAGCCCTGAGAGCTTCACGTCCGCGCCGGGCTCGACCTTGAACTGATGCAGGTGATTCATTGGCAGGCTGATACGCTCGCGGCCCAGCGCTGTCGATACGCGCTTGTCGCAACGCTGTCGGGACGCAGCGGCGCCTGCAGGTCACGCAAAGTACGCGAGCGCTGCCCGTCCAGCCGTCAGCTCCTCGGCATTGCCGAGGACGCCTGCGCCCGCGGCGCACACCGCGGCGAGCCGCTTCAGAGCGGCACGCCGCAGCGGGCCAGCACGTCGCGCAGGTCCCGCAGTGGCGGAAACACCTCGTTGTTCCAATCGCTGCCCTGCGCATCGTGGGCGCGCTGCTCGTATTCGACGATCTCCTTGTCCTCGCGGAAGATGTTCTCGGTGAACCAGACCACGAACGGCCAGACCAGGTGAATGAGACCCGGAATCGGGGGCTTCTTCACCGACAGGTAGCCGAAGGTGCGGTTCGTGCGATGCTCGGCGTCAAGCGGCGTGTAGCAGAGCCACACGTCGAGCACCGGATCCTGGGTCTCGTCAATGTTGCGCCCCACCCAGACCTTCAGGCTCTGGGAGGGATAATCGGTGCGGATGCGCATGTGGTCGCGGAAGTCCTGCCGCTCCTCGCCGCGCGTGCGCATCAGGTCGACGATGACGCGCTCGCCGACGGAGGATTTTCCCTCCGTGCGGCTGAAGCTGTACTCGACCTGCGCCCAGTGGTCCCCGTGCCCGCGCCCGAGGCAGCTCGCGCGAATCGAGCCCATCTGCTTGCGATGCATGAACTGGTGGTTCATGTCGAAGAGATTCTCGTGCATGAAGGTGTAGTGGCAGGCCACCTCGCGGTTCAGACGCCGCGTCTTGTAGTCGCGGCGCTGCGAGGCGCCGAGCGAGGACGGCAGCCGCTCGGCGGCGAGGTCGGGGTTTCCCGGAAAGATGAAGATGAGCCCGTCGATCTCTCGCACCGGGTAGCTTCGCACCCCGTTCGGCCTGCGCTCCTTGCCGAGGTAGGGGACGTCCACGCACTTGCCGGCGCAATCGTACGCCCAGCCGTGGTAGTGGCACTTGAGGACATCACCGGCGACGACGCCGAGGTGCAGCGGCACCTGCCGATGGGCGCAGCGGTCCTCGAGCGCGAAGACCTGACCGCTCGTGCCCCGATAGAGCACGATCGGCTCACCGGCGAACCGGCGCCCCAGGATCTGACCGGCTTTGAGCTCATCGGACCAGGCCAGCGGATACCAGTAATCGGGATTGGCGGCGGTGCGCCGCAGATCAACGCCGCTCGGCGGGCGCACCTGCCGTTCGGCAGCCAGATTCGAATGATCATCGGGCATTGACACCCCCCCAGCGGTCTTAGTCAAAGGGGCAAGATTACGCTGAAGGGACCTGCCGAAGAAACCTCAATTTTTTGACGGATCCCACCGCAGGCGGGTGCCTCGCACTGACCGACTGCCGCCGTCCCTGCAGGGCGCAAAGTGCACGGTCTGCAACGCAGCGCCCCAGTCGGCCATGGTGGGTGATGAGGGTCTCGAACCCCCGGCAATCGCCGTGCAAAATATCGCCTTGCCGGGACGAGCGGAAAGCTTCGGCATTTACGCCCGAGCGCGATCGCGCGAGGGCAATGCGGCTCGATGCCGCCACAGCCGCCTAATCGGTGCGTTCTGCTGCCCGCTGCACTGGCGCACGACGGCGATGGGCGCACCGGCGCAGCAGGCGGCGACGTCGCTTTGGGGCCACAGCACGCCCTTGCAGTATCGTGTGCGGATAGCCGGCCCGTGCGGGCGCAGCAGGCGGCTCGATACGCCCTTGCGCGATTTCACGAGCGTGGACGCCGGGACCTTCGCTGGGTACTCCTGATCGAGAGCGAAATGGTGCACCGGGCATGGATCAGTCGCGACGAGGCCGAACTCTCCACCCTGTGCGAGACGCCGGAATGCTACTCGCGTGAAATCTCAGCGCACAAACGCGCTGCTGCCGAAGAGCGATCCAGCATTGACGCCATGCTCGCTGACTCGCAAGAGCCCGGCGAGCCCGATGCAACTGGCGCGCGAGCCCGAAGTCCCCGATCAGCGCAGCCCCCGTGGCACGCAGGTCGCGCGTGAGCTCATTCTGCGAGCCACCCGGCCCGATTGCTCCGCCCTGCTCTTTCACTCGCGCTGCAAGCGGCACTGCGCCGCAGTGAACTAGGCAGGATGCGCTCGGAGCGCCTCGGCCTGTCCTCGCGCCTCGCACATTTGCCAACTGAAATGCACCAGAGCGGGCAAGCCCACGCCGTTGCACTTGCCACTCGCGCCATCCAGACACGCAATGGCAGCGGGCGGAAAACCCGTGGAGCGATGCTCGGCGTGAAGCAGGATGCGATCACCTTGGCGTACCGGCGCACGGTAGCGCGGGCGCAGAAGCAACAGGTCGCGCAGCATAAGAAGGCCACACGCTATCGAATCGGGCATTCCCCGCAGATCTGCGGGTCCACGATGTTCGTCACGCGGCCCCATCGCGACTCGCCGCCCACAATCAGACGCGTGAATGTGCGCGCATCGCCCCTCACGGGACGCCGCGATGCTCTTGCCGTACCATCCCGGTGCGACTGAGTGGGCCGAGAGATTGGCGTGATGAGCGGATGAATTGAACCCGCAAGGCGAGGTGGCGCCACGGGCTTCCCGGCTGGCACCGGGTGAGCATTGGCGTGCGAGTGCCCCCTGAGCGCCCCGACCGTTCCCTCCCTCGCCCATCGCCCCTGCCCGTCTGCCGGGCGACGATGCGGGCCAGCCTTGCAATCCGGGTTGAGCCGGGATCTGTGCGCACCAGATACCGCGCACACACGATGTTCCAGTCGATGATGATGCCCGGCAGCCGCCGTGCACCTGTCAGCTCACCCGGTCGATCGAGTAAACTCGCGCTCGGCCGTATTGGCCGTCGTGGGAGCTCGATCCACAGGAGCCGCGTTGCCCCCGTCCGGACTTTCGCTGTTTCTCCCGTGGGAGTTCTCGCCCACCGTACTGGTGACGATTGTGCTCGCCGCCGTCCTCTACGGTCGCGGCTTGCAGCAAATGGCGCCTGCGGTCTCTCGCAGCCGCATCGTCGCGTTCTATCTCGGGCTCGTTCTCATCTATTGCGCGCTGCAGACGAGCTGGGACTACTACGCCAGCCATATGTTCTTCGTTCACAGGCTGCAGCACTTCGTACTTCATGACGTCGGACCCGCGCTGCTCGCCGGCTCGGCACCCGGCGCCGTACTCGCAAGCGGATTACCCGCGTGGCTGGGCAATGGCACAGCGCAGCTGAGGGCACAACTCGGCCCGCTGATGCGAATGATCTTCGAACCCTGGACGGCCACCGCCCTGTACATCGCGAGCCTGATCGTCTGGATATGGCCGTCCATTCACTTCTACGTCATGCTGAGCAACTGGCTCTACAGGCTCATGAACTGGAGCGTGGTGCTCCTGGATCTGCCGTTCTGGTGGCTCATCCTGGATCCCAGACCCTACCCGCTCGCGCGCCTCAGGGGCGGCTACCGACTCCTCATGTTGTTTGTCGTGATGCTGCCGATGATGCTCTCGGGCGCGATCCTCAGCCTCTCGCGGCATTACTGGTATCCCGTCTACAGCATCTGCGGGCGCTTCGCGTCGGTATCCCCATTGACCGATCAGCACCTCGGCGGGCTCATCATCTGGATCCCTGGCAATCTACTTCTCCTAATCGTTGCGCTCATCGTGCTACGGCGGATTCTCTACCAGGAGCATGCCTCACGGACCGGCGCGGTTGAGGAGGCAATGCGCACCGAGTCGTTGCGTATTTCTTGACAGCCACCTGTCTCTCGCGGTCGCGCACGCAGCCGATTTGCCAGCGCACAGCGCCGCTGCCCTTGGATCAGAGCCGCCGCGCCAGGACCGCAAGGGATCGGTCTTTTCGGGAGCTACCCTAGGCGCGGCAGGTTCATATGTCAGGTCAGGCCGTTGCCTCGGTGCGAGGGAGCGGCTTTACCTTGGCGCGAAAGCGCCGCTTGGCGTGCCACATGTCGTAATCGGCCTGCATCTTGTACCAGGTGCCCGGCGTCGTACCGAGCGCCTTGGAAAGCCGCAGGTCCATCTCTGCGCTCACAGCGGCCCGTCCGTTGACTACGCGCGAGAGCGCGACGCGGGTAACGCCAAGGTGCTTGGCAAACTCGGTAATGCTGATGCCGCCATCAGCGCGCAGCACCGTGTCCGCCAGAATCTCG
>JAKCEJ010000111.1 GCA_021838065.1 Pseudomonadota bacterium | reverse complement strand
CCTCCTCTTCATCCCGCTCCTCGCGATCCTCGTGCCGCGCCCGGCCGCGGCCGCGCCCGCCGTCGGGACGCATTTCTCACGCGCCCAGATCGTGCGCTTCGCCGATCGTGTCGCCCGCCGCGACGGTCTCACCCGCCGTCACGTCATCGCGGTCCTCGGGCAGGCGCGCCCGCAGCCGCGCATCATCGCGATGATGAACCGCCCCGCCGAGCAGGTGCTCAAGTGGTGGCAGTACCGGCAGATCTTTCTGCAGCCGGCGCGGGTCGATGCGGGCGCGGCGTTCTGGCAGGCGCACCGGCGCGCGCTCGAGCGCATCGGCGCCGAACAGGGTGTCGCACCGCGCTACATCGTCGCCATCCTCGGCGTCGAGACTTACTACGGCCGCATCACCGGCCCGTTCCGCGTGATCGACGCGCTCGCCACCCTGGCGTTCGATTACCCGTCCCGCAGCCGCTACTTCGCCCACGAGCTTGCGCGGTTTCTGCTCGTCGCCAAGCGCGACGGGCTCGATCCGCTCACCGTCAAGGGCTCCTACGCCGGCGCGATGGGTCCTCTGCAGTTCATGCCCTCGGCCTACCTGCGCTACGCCGTGGGCAGCGGTCCCGCTCCGCCGAACCTGCTCACGAACTGGGACGACATTTTCGCGAGCGTCGCGCACTATCTGCGTGCGCACGGCTGGCATCCCGGCGCGCCGGTGCTCTGCCGGGTGCGCATCGAGCCGGGCGCGACGTTCCAGGTCGATCCGGACAATCTGGCGCTCGATCGCACGGTCGGATCGCTCGCCGCGCAGGGTGTGAAGGTCGAGAGCGCCGAGCCGCCAGACAGCCCGGTCGTGCTGCTGCTCGCGCACACACGCACCGGCCCGATCTACCGCGCCGGGTTCAACAACTTCCACGCGCTGCTGAGCTACAACAGCAGCAAGCTCTACGCCATGGCGGTCGATGCGCTGGCGCGGGCGATCGCGCACCGCGTCGATGAGTCGCGTCCGCCCGCCGCAATGGCCGCGGCGGTGAGCCGCCCGCGCAAGAGGCCGGACGGGGTGGGTCCGCCGCGGTGAGGAGCGCGCCCCGCGCTCACCTGCCCCGGCTGGGGGCACTGCTGCTCGCCACGGCGCTCGCCGGCTGCGCCACGACCCGCCCCATGGCGCCACCTCCCGCAGCGGGACTGCCGCCGCTGCCGGCGGACTGGCGCGCGGTCCCCAATCCCGTGCCGCGCTACCTGCCGCCGGCGCCGCGCGGCAATCCGCCCTTCTATGACGTGGACGGGAGACGCTACTACGTGCTGCCGAGCGCCGCCGGCTACAACCAGATCGGCGTGGCCTCCTGGTACGGTCCGGATTTCGACGGCAAGCACACCGCCGACGGCGACCGTTACAACATGTACGCCATGACTGCGGCGAACAAGGTCCTGCCGCTGCCGACCTATGTCCGGGTCACCGATCTGAGCAATGGCCGCAGCATCATCGTGAAGGTCAACGACCGCGGGCCGTTCGTCGCGCACCGCCTGATCGATCTGTCCTACCTGGCGGCCGCCAGGCTCGGCATGCTCGGAACCGGCACGGCGCTGGTCGAGGTGCAGGCCATCACCCCCGGCAGCCCCGCGACGCTCACCGGCGCGGTGGCCCCGATCGGCGCCTTCCTTTACGTGCAGGTCGGCGCGTTCGCCGTCCCGGCAAACGCCGCCCGGGTGCTCGCCCGGTTGCAGGCAACCGGCCTGTCGGACGCGTTTATCCTCTCCCCGGCGGTGATCGGCGGGGACCTGTACCGCGTGCGGGTCGGGCCGATCCACGACGTGGCCGACTACGACCGGCTGGCCGCACGGCTGGCCGCCCTCGGCTACCCCGGCGCCATCCTGGTCAAACCGTGAGCCCCCGCGCGTGTCTGGCGCAGCGAACTATCGGGCGCGGGCGTAATCTTAATCTGCGCTCCCGCCGCACCCTGTCAGTAAGGAGGAATCGTCCCATGCTCCGCTCGTCCGCCCTGGCCGCCATGTCGGCCGTTGCGCTGGCGCTTCTGGCCGGGCTCGCGCCCGCAGCCCAGGCTGCCGTCACCGCCGTGCCGGTGCCACCGCCCCCGGCGCTGAATGCGCACTCCTACATTCTGGTCGACTTCAACACCGGGAAGGTGCTCGCGGCGAAGGACGCCAACGAGAAGATGCCGATGGCGAGCCTGACGAAGCTCATGACCGCCTACATCGTGTTCTCGGCGCTGAAGAGCCACCAGCTCACGCTGCAGACTCCGGTGACGATCAGCACCGCGGCGTGGCATACGGGCGGCTCACGCATGTTCGTCAACCCGGGCAGCCAGGTCTCGGTGCTGAACCTCCTGAAGGGGATGATCGTCGAATCGGGCAACGATGCCACCGTCGCGCTCGCGCAGAAGGTCGGGGGCACTCAGGCCGGCTTCGTCACGCTGATGAATGATTACGCGCGGCGGCTCGGCCTGAACTCGACGCACTACGCAGACGTCGACGGGCTGCCCAGGCCCGATCATTTCACCACCGCGCGCGATCTGGCCACGCTCGCCTCGGACATCATCCGCGACTTCCCGCAGTACTACTTCATCTTCAAGATCAAGAAATTCACCTGGGACCACATCACGCAGCGCAACCGCGTCTCGCTCCTGTGGACGGACCCGTCGGTCGACGGCATGAAGACGGGCTATACGGATGCGGCCGGCTACTGCATGGTCGTTTCCGCCGACCGTCACGGCATGCGGCTGGTGTCGGTGGTGCTCGGGGCGCCGAGCTGGAACGGGCGGGTCGATGACAGCGAGGCGCTGGTCAACTACGGCTACAACTTCTACGAGAACGAGCAGGTCGACGTCGCGCGCGCCATCGTTGCCAAGCCGCGGGTGTACAAATCGGCCGCCGGGCACGCGGCAGTCGGGCCTGCGCAGTCGGTCGTGCTCACCGTGCCCCGGGGCCCGGATGCGACACTGAGCACGCGGATTCTCTGGGCTCACTGGCCGCTCGTGGCACCGCTCGCCGCCGGGGCCGAAGTCGGCACGCTCATCGTCACGAACGGCGCCGGGCAGCAGGTCGAGACGACCCCGCTCGTCACTCTGCAGTCCGTGCCCGCCGGCGGCCTGCTCACCCGGCTCGCCGACGACATCCGCCTGTGGTTCGCGAGCTAGGATCCGCGCAGGTTCCACGCGACCCGAGACGCCCATGGCCGAACCGTTCCCGACCTGCTACTTGAACGGCGCGTACCTGCCGCTCGGCGAGGCGCGCATCTCGCCGCTCGACCGGGGCTTTCTCTTCGGCGACGGCGCCTACGAGGTCATGCCGGTCTACGGCGGGCGGCCGTTCCGGCTGGACGCGCACTGCGCGCGTCTTGCCCGCAGCCTCGCCGAGCTGCGCATGCGCGACCCGCTGTCCGGCGCGCAGTGGCGCGAGATGTTCGCCACGCTGATCGAGGCGGGCGGCCACGGCGATCAGTACCTGTACTGGCAGGTCAGCCGCGGCGCGGAGCGGGGCCGCAACCACGCGCCGCTGCCGGACATCCCGCGGACCGTGTTCGCCTTCGCCGCGCCGTGGCCCGCGCCCTCGCGCGAGACTCTGGAGCAGGGGCTCGCCTGTGTGACCGCCGCCGACACCCGCTGGGCGCGCTGCGACATCAAATCGACCGCGCTGCTCGCCAACGTGCTGCTGCGCCAGCTCGCGGTCGATGCCGCGGCCGCCGAGACCATTCTGCTGCGCGAGGGACGGCTGACCGATGCGTCGGCCTCGGCCGTGCACGTAGTGATCGGCGGCGAGGTGCGCACGCCGCCGAACTCGCACGAGATTCTGCCGAGCACCACGCGCACGGTGGTCGAGGAGCTCGCCGCGCGCGCCGGCATCCCCTGGCGGGCTGCGCCCGTCAGCGAGAGCGAGCTGCGCGCGGCCGAGGAGATCTGGATCTCGGCAGCGACCCGCGAGGTGCAGCCGGTCACGCGGCTCGACGGGCATCCGGTCGGCGCGGGGCGGCCGGGGCCGCTGTGGCGGCGCGTCTATGCCGCATTCCAGGACTGGAAGCGCGAGCTGCAGGGGAAGGCCTGGTGAGCAAGCCGCTGCTCGAGTTCCCGACCGACTATCCGATCAAGATCATCGGCCGGCCCTCGGATGAGTTCCGCGCGCGGGTGCACGCGGTGGTGCTGCGCCACTCGCCCGGGCTCGAGGCCGAACGGGTCAGCGAGCGCCTGAGCGGCAACGGCAACTTTCTGTCGATCTCCTACACGCTGCTCGCCGAGAGCCGCGAGCAGATCGAGGCGCTCACCGTCGAGCTGAAAGCCTGCGACGGCGTCATGCTGTTGATTTGACGCCGCTACGCGTCGGCGATGGCCGGCGCGGAGGCACTGATCCGCCGGCGGATCAGCAGCGGCAGCGCCGCGATGGTGATGATGAGGACCGCGAGGCACAGCACCGAGCCTTCCGGTCCATCCGTGCCGCCGCTCAGGTAGATGTTGCCGAGCGGACGCAGCGTGAGCAGATGTCCGACCGAGCGCTCACCGCTGTCGGCACTGCCGAAGAGATAGCTCTCGGCCCAGTCCCAGGCCGCGTGACAGCCGATGACCCACCACAGCGCGCCGGTGCGGCGGATCGCCAGGCAGAACAGCACGCTCACCACCGCCACGGTGGCGAGGCCCGTGGGATTCTCCCCCACGTTGAATCCGTGCGCCGCCATGAACAGCGCCGTGACGGCGAGCGCCGCCGGCCAGAAGCCGTACCGCTCGCGCAGCACGGTGAGCAGGTAGCCGCGGAAGGCGATTTCCTCGAAGCACCCGACCAGCAGCATCGTCCCGAGCCAGGCCAGAGCATATTCGAGCGCGGCGGTGTGCCCGAAGGTCGGCGCCTCGAGCCGCGCGAACCCGAGCGCCACGAGCGCCCCAACGAGCATGCTCAGCATACCGAACCCCGCCAGGAATCCCCCGGCCAGGTCGCGCAGCCAATTCGTCCGTTTCAATCCAATGTCGCCGATCCGCCTGCCCTCGAGCCAGGTCATGACCCAGGTCGCGAACAGCACAGAGGCGAGAAAGGCCGACTCGTTCAGGGCAATCAGCGATGCGGGCGCTCCGCCGGTTCGCGCCTGGTGCACAAGCGCATGCACGCGCTGATTCCAGAGCGGCACGGAGTCGATGATGCCCCGGATCGCCAGCGTCACCAGCAGGCCCGTGACCCCGACGAGCACGATGAACAGCAGGGCGCGCACCACGGCGCGCACGCCGTGCCCATCGAATATCAGCCGCAGCAGCCATCCCCGCAGCGCATCGGGCGGTACCGTAACGGATCGTCGCAGACAACCGCGCACTGGCATGTCGACCTCGCACTCTTACGGATGAGGGGTGTTGGTGGCGCCGCAGGGTCTCCGGTAAAGGTGCCGCAGCAGATACGGCAGCAGTCCCTCGGCCGCCGCGCCGACCGAGTCCACCGCGGCGAGATCGGCCAGCCGAGTCATCTCGAGCCCGGCGTAGCCGCAGGGGTTGATTCTCGCGAACGGCTCGAGATCGTTGCACACGTTGAGCGCGATGCCGTGATAGCTCGCCCCGCGCCGTACGCGGATGCCGACGCTCGCGAGCTTGCAGCCCGCCACATACACGCCGGGCGCGCTACGTCGACTCTCGGCAAGGATGCCGAGACTCCCCGCATAGTCGATCACGCTGCGCTCGAGCGCCGTGACCAGATCACGCACCCCGAGGCGCGCGCGGCGCAGATCGAGGAGCGGATAGACGAGCAGCTGGCCCGGCCCGTGGTACGTCACCTGCCCGCCACGGTCGATGCGCACCACCGGAATGTCCCCGGCGGCGAGCACGTGCGCCGGATCGGCGTTCATGCCAAGCGTGAAGACCGCGGGATGCTCGAGCAGCCAGATCTCATCCGGCGTCTCGGCCAAGCGCGCGTCGGTGAAGCGCTGCATGGCCCGCCAAGTCGGCTCGTAGGGGGCAAGGCCCAGCCGCCGCACCAGCGGATGCGGCGCGGGCGCGAGCGCTTGCGCTGCGCCAGCGAGGTCTGCGGCGCCGGCGCTCACCGCGGCTGCGCCGCGAGGCGCGCATTGTCGAGGCCGGCGTTGTTGCGATTGAGCGCCTGCTCGGCCCGGTAGCTCGAGCGCACCAGCGGCCCGGAGACGCACTCGAGAAAGCCCATATCGAGCGCCGAGCGCCGATACGCATCGAACTCCGCCGGGCTGACGAAGCGCTCCACGGGCAGGTGGTTCGTGGTCGGACGCAAATACTGGCCGAGGGTCACGATGTCGACTTCGGCCGCGCGCAGATCGCGCAGCGTGGCCTCGATCTCCCCGTCCGTCTCGCCGAGGCCGAGCATGAGGCTGCTCTTGGTCAGCACCTCGGGGCGGTGGCGCTTGGCGTGGCTCAGCACCTCGAGCGTGCGCTCGTACCCGGCGCGCGGATCGCGGACCGGATGGGTCAGGCGGCGCACGGTCTCGATGTTCTGCGCGAACACCTCGAGCCCGGAGCCGACCACGGTCTCGACATCGACGTGCACGCCCTGGAAATCCGGGGTGAGCGCCTCGACGGCCGTGCCCGGGTTGCGCCGCTTGATGGCGCGGATGCAGGCCGCGTAATGGCCGGCGCCGCCGTCGGGAAGATCATCGCGATCGACCGAGGTGAGCACCACGTATTTGAGCCTCATCAGCTCCACGGTCCGGGCGCTGTTCTCTGGCTCGTCGCGATCGAGCCAGCCGCGCGGATTGCCGGTGTCGACCGAGCAGAAGCGGCAGGCGCGCGTGCAGACCGCGCCCATGAGCATGATGGTCGCGGTGCCGGCGTTCCAGCACTCGCCGATGTTCGGGCACTTGGCCTCCTCGCAGACCGTGGCGAGGCGGTGCTCGCGGACGATCCCCTTGACGGCCTGAAAGCCCTCCCCCGAGGGCGCCCGGGCCCGCAGCCACGAGGGCTTGGGCGAGAAGGCGGCGGCGCCGGTCGCGGCGGTGGCCTTTACGCCGTCGCGGATGGCCGTAAATCCTTGGGGTGTAACGTATTTCTCGCCGCTGCGCGTGGCGGCCGATTGGGCGGCGAGGGGGATGTCTTTGGGGGTAGCCATGAGGCTATTGTACGGTTCCCGCGGCCCGGCCCCCAATACGGGGTTAGCGGGAATCGCCCGTGCCCCCTTTGGCACGCACGTGCGCGTCCAGCCAGGCGAGCCGCTCGGGCGAGCCGGCGTCATACCACTCGCCGCGATGCACCTGGCCGTGCAGGCGCCCGGCGGCGATGGCGCGGCGCAGCAGGGGCCGCAGCGGGAAGCGCTCCGCCGGCCAGCCGGTGAAGAATTCGGGCCGATAGAGGCCGATGCCCGTGTAGGTGAGGCGATCGCCGCCCGCCTCGAGCACCCTCCCGTCCCGCAGCGCGAAGTCCCCTTCGGGGTGATGCTCGGGGTTGGGCGCGAGCACGATGCTGGCATCGGCCCCGGCCGGCAACTCACGCAGCGCGGCGAACTGCAGATCGGTCCACACGTCGGCATTGACGACCAGAAACGGTTCGCTGCCGAGCAGCGGCAGCGCGCGCGCAATGCCGCCGCCGGTCTCAAGCGGCACGGGCCCCTCCTCGCTGTAGCGAATGGCGAGTCCGAAGCGCTCCCCGGCGCCGAGCGCCGCGCGGATCTGCCCGCCGAGCCACGACAGATTGATCACCGCCTCGCCGATGCCCGCGCGCACCAGGTTCTCCAGGTGGTACTCGATCAGCGCCCGCCCGGCAATGCGCACCAGCGGCTTCGGCACCGTGTCGGTGATCGGGCGCAGCCGCTCGCCCCGGCCGGCCGCGAGCAGGATCGCCCTCATGGCGAGCGCCCGGATACCGCGCGGGCGTTGGCCCGGGGCAGCTCGGCGGCGATGCGCCCCTCGAGGAGCTCCCCGAGCGGCGCGAGCTCGGCGTAGTCCCGGCAGGTGTCGCGCACGTAACGCAGCGTCAGGGGCAGATCGCGCAGGTAACCGCTCTTGCCATCGCGGTGCCACAGGCGGGCGAAGATGCCGAGCACCTTCAGGTGCCGCTGCACGCCGATCAGGTCGAACCAGCGCAGGAACTCGGCCGCATCCTCGCCGGCGGGCCCGCCGCGCGCGGCCAGCAGCGAGCGGTATCCGCCCACCCACTCGAGCACGCGCTCGCGCGGCCACGCGATGTAACAGTCCTTCAGGAGCGAGGCCAGGTCGTAGCCGACCGGGCCGCGCAGCGCGTCCTGGAAATCGAGCACCCCGGGATTGCGCTCGGCGGTGACCATGAGATTGCGCGAGTGATAGTCGCGGTGCACGAACACCTGCGGCTGCGCCAGGGCCTGCTCGATGAGCCACTCGAACACCGACTCGAGCGCGCCGCGCTCGGCGCTCGTCAGCGCGAGGCCGAGATGGCGCGCGAGGAACCACTCGGGCATCAGGTCCATCTCGCGCCGCAGCGCGGCGCGGTCGTAGGGCGCGAGCTCGGCGGCCGCCTCGAGGCCGAGCAGCTGGATGCGCGCGAGCGCCGCGAGCGCATCGCGGTAGAGCGGCGCCTCGGCGCCGGGC
>JAKCEJ010000110.1 GCA_021838065.1 Pseudomonadota bacterium | reverse complement strand
TCGTGCGCAACCTCGATCGCGAGGAGCGCAAGCAGCGCCGCGTCGAGCTGCTGACGCGCTTCGCACAGGCCACCGACAGCCGCGTGGTGCGCGAGGGCCTCGAGACCGAGACAGAAGCCGCGACCGCCCGGCGGCTCGGCGTCGACCTGCTGCAGGGTTACCTGTCCGGCCGTCCGTCTCTCACTCTCTGACGGGCCGCACGCCCGCTCAGCCCGCGAGCGGGCCCGGGCTCGTCCCGAGCGCTTCGCGCAACTCCCGCAACCGGGGCGGCTTGCTCAGCACGCGGTCGACGTGCGCCGGTACCTCCCCCTCTTCCACGAGTCGCCGCCCCCAGCCCGTCAGCAGCAGAATGAGCGTGTCCGGGTGCGCGGCCTTCACTGCCGCGGCGACCTGGCGGCCGTCGACATGCGGCATGCCCAGATCGGTGATGACCACGTGGTAGGGAGCGCCCGCGGCCGCCGCGGCGCGAAACGCATCGATGCCGGCCTGTCCGCCGTCGGTGGTGACGACGTGATGGCCGTCGCCGGCAAGCGTCTCACGCATTGACTGGATCACAATCGGATCGTCGTCCACCAACAGAATGCGGCGCGGCGAAATCACCGAAATCGGCCGCGTCCCCGTGACGTTGCCTTCACTGTCGAGCGCCACCGGGAAATTCAGTCTCACGCGCGTGCCCTCGCCGGGCGTGCTCACCACCTCGATCTCGCCGCCATGGCGCTGCATCGTGCCGTAGACCATCGGCAGACCCAGGCCCGTGCCCCGCTCACCCTTGGTGGTGAAAAACGGCTCAAGACAGCGGCTGCGGGTCTCGGCGTCCATGCCGACACCGGTATCGGCGACCTCGAGCTGCACGAAGCCCCGCTCTGCGCGCTCGAGACCGCCCGGCTGGAGCAGCCGCGTACGCAGTGACAGCCGTCCGCCCTTCGGCATGGCATCGACCGCATTGAACACCAGATTGGTGAGCGCATCGCGCAGCTCGGTCGCAACACCGGGGATTGGCGGCAGCGCGGGCGCAAGCGCGGTATCGAGCTCGATCAGCGCGCCCCGCCCCTGCGGCATATCGGACCAGCGGGCGCGGGTCAGATCGATCACCTGCGCGACGAGCTGATTCAGATCGACCGGCACGAGCGGCTCCTGCGGCTCGCGCGGGCGGTAGAACTCGCGCATGCGCGCCACGGTGTGCGCCACCTGCTCGACGGCCCGCTGGATCACCTGCACGGACCTCTGGATCCGCGGCGGGAGCTCCCGGTCCTCGAGCAGCATGTCCGTGTAGAGCATGATGGGCGAGATCGCGTTGTTGATGTCATGGGCGATGCCGCTCGCCATCGTGCCGAGCGCCAGCAGCCGTTCCTGCTGCAGCACCGCCTGCTGTGTCTGGCGCAGATCGTCGTAGGCGCGCTGCAGCGCCTGATAGAGGTGGGCCTGATGCGCGGCGAGCGCCACGTGCTCGCTCAGCTGGCGCAGGAACTCGCACTCGCCGCTGCTGAAGCTCTCGGGCACGCGCCGGGCCGCGAGCAGCACGCCGAACACCTGGCTCTCGAAGCGCAGCGGAGCGGCGACGAGCGCGCCGAGTCCGCCGCCGGCGAGCCGGCGGGCGAACGGGTAAGGAATAGCCGCCAGATCCGGCTCGTAGACGAGCTCCCCGCGCACGCAGCGTGACAGTCCATTCTGATCGATGGGAATGCGTGCGTCCACGCCCATGGCGAGTTCGAGGGCAAGTGTTGCGCTCTCGGTACCGACGCGCGTAACGGTCAGATGGCTCTGCGCCGGCTCGTACAGGCAGATCGAGCAGAAATCGAGCGACAGGTGCGCCTCCAGCGTGCGAATGACGACCTGAAAGATGCTGTGCACGTCCTGGCGCTCTCCCATCGCGCGCGTGATCGCACCGAGGAGGCTCAGCCGAGCGAGCTGCGCCTCGAGCTTCATGCCCGCTTCCTTGCGCTCCGTCACGTCGCTTGCGGCGCCGAACCACTCTACGATCCGTCCAGCGTCGTCCTTCAGCGGGATCGCACGCGAGAACGCCCACCCCATGCTGCCATCGGCGCGCCAGACGCGGTGTTCGAGCTCGAACGTGCCGCCGGTATGGATCGCCTGTGCGACCGCGGCGCGCACGCGCGCCAGGTCTTCAGGATGGATGTACTGCTCGAGCCAGTTGCGCGTCGCCACCGGCGTCACCGCCACGAAGTCACCGCCCTGCTGCGGCCGCAATTCGCTCCAGTCGGGGCTCATCTGGTACACGACATCGGACGTCGTGCTGACGAACGCGCGGAACCGCCGTTCGCTGGCGCGCAGCGAGGCGTTGGCCCGCGCGAGCTCCTCGGTCCGCTGCGTGACGCGGCTCTCCAGCTCGGTGTTCAATTCCCGCAGCGCCGCTTCGGCGCGGTGCCGCCCCGCGAAATCCCGCCGCAGCGCCGCCAGCGCGAACGCCGTGATGACGAACGCGAGCGCGCCGCCGCCGGCGACGGTTTCCTCGGTGAGCAGCGCGCGGCGGTCGGTGGCGGCCTTGCGCCGCGCGAGCAGCCCCCGCTCGGTGCTGCGCATGCGCACGATGATGCGCTCGAGCTGATCGGCGGCGGCCCGGTTGGTGCGCGCGCGGACTTGTTCGGCCTCGGCGCCCGCGAACCCCTGCGCCCGGCGCAGCGCGATCAGATGGGTCAGCTGCGCGATGCGCGCGGCAAGGAGCGGCGCGAGCCGATCGAGCCGCCCCTGCTCGAGCGCGTTGTCGGCCGTCTGACGCTTGAGGTCCCCGTAGGCGCGCTCGACGGCTCGGATATCTCGGTGGTAGGCATTCAGGTCAGCCGGGCTCTCCGTGATGAGAAAGTCGCGCTCATCGGATTCGGCCGCGGCGATATGCCCATCGAGACGGCGCAACCCGGCCAGCACCGCCACGGTATGGGTCACCCACCCGGAATCGCTCGTCAGCTGGCGCAGACTGAGGAAGGAAACGATGCCGATCAGCACGACGCAGGCCAGGGCGCACGCAAAGGCGACCTGGGTCCTGCGTTCCGTCGACCAGCGCATCGTGTGCCCGTTCCCGTCAGCGGCGAGGGTGATCCGTGCGCCCCGCAGCGGCGGGCCACGGGTTCCTCCGAGGGGGCGCGGTTCCGGCGGCCGGCATCGGCTTACGTGCGGAATCGCCCGAGGTGTCTCGCCGTACAGCTGTGCACGAGGTTCAGAGGCGAACCCGCATTGACTATTGCGATCTCAAGCATGCCGTCACGCCCCCCAGCGTCTGGCCGTACCTTACGCTTCCACCCGACCGCGCGCCAGCCTGGCTCATAGCTCGGTGTACTTGCGGCTGTTGCCGCGCGCCTTCGCCACCGGGTACTTGCGCGCGTTCAGGCGTATTTTGCGGCGCGCGGCCGCAAGGAGATCGATGTCGAGCCGATCCGCGAGACGCACAAGATACAAGAGCACGTCGGCCATCTCCTCGGCGACGTGGACGCGCTTGGAGGGCGTCAGCGCGTCCGACGCGGCGTCCGGCAGCCATTGGAAATGCTCCAGGAGCTCGGCCACCTCGACGCTGAGCGCCATCGCAAGGTTCTTGGGCAGATGAAATTGATCCCAGTCCCGGGCGGCCGCAAAGCGTCGCAGCGCGGCGCGGACTGCTTCGAGGGAGTCCGGCGGCGCGTGCGTGACCCGGCGCGCGTGACCGCGCGCATTCGCTCTGGCGGCACTCATGCGGCTGGCTCGACGGACGGGTCCTGCTTCCACGGCCGCACTGCGGCTGCGGTTCCTGTTGCTTCATTGCGCGCCGGCGCCGCGGAGGGGTTCATGGTCGGGCAGGGCTCGGCGCCCCGGGTGTTCGCTGGGTGGTTCACGTCGGTGTCCGTTCAGAGTACGGGGCACGAACGGCTCGCGCCGCATCGAACGGCGCACCGTCGCGGCTCTTCGTGTCATCACTGCGCACGTGCGGTCGTGACCGCTCGCAGCAGCGCATGATCGCCGAGGTGGGCGCTGGGGTTCAAGGCGCGCTCGGGGCACACAGCGCCGAGCGGCGTTGCGCGGCAGCACGGTGGAGGCGCCGTGCGCGAGACTGGACGGTCGTACCGCCGCAGGGCTTGAGAGCTGAGTGGCGCTCGGCGCGGCGCCCTGGATTCACAGTGGGGTGCGGTGTCGCCTCGTCCCGCAGGGCATGATCCTCGCGACGACGGACGCGTCAGCGCCGGATCGGGCGATGAAATCTCGCTGCGTTGGCTCGCGCCAGGTACGCTCGAGACGCTATGCGGCTCGAGCGGAACGCGCTCAGCGTTTCAGCGCCCGCGCCAGCGCTTCGGCCATGACGCCATTGCCAGCAGGCTCGGCTGCGCGCGCGCCCGGCGCACGCTGAGCAGGCCGCGGGTTCGGACGACGCGGGCTGCGATCCGAATCGCGTTGCGGCGATCCGCTCGGCGCACGCGGCGCCGCCTCATCGAGCTTCATCGTGAGCGCGATACGCCGGCGCTGCAGGTCGACCTCGAGCACCTTGACTTTGACCACATCGCCCGCCTTGACCAGCTCGCGCGGATCCTTGACGAAGCGATGCGACATCATCGAAATGTGCACCAGGCCGTCCTGATGCACGCCGATGTCGACGAAGGCGCCGAAGTTGGTGACATTGGTCACGACGCCCTCGAGCAGCATGCCGGATGCGAGGTCCTTCAGCTCCTGCACGCCATCTTGAAAAACCGCTGTCTTGAACTGCGGGCGCGGGTCGCGCCCGGGCTTTTCCAGCTCGCGCAGGATGTCGCGCACCGTCGGCAGGCCGAAGCGCTCGTCCGTATAGCGGGCCGGATCGATTTGCTTGAGCGCGCTCGTATCGCCCATCACCGCGACGAGCGGCCGGCCGAGATCGGCGAGGATGCGTTCGATGAGCCGATAGGCTTCCGGGTGCACTGCGGAGCGGTCGAGCGGGTTCGTGCCGTCATTGACGCGCAGAAACCCGGCGGCCTGCTCGAAGGTCTTCGCGCCGAGGCGCGGCACTGCGCGCAGGCTCTCGCGGCTGGCGAAGGCGCCGTTCTCGTTCCGGTAGCGCACGATGGCCTCGGCGAGGGACACCGACAGTCCCGAGATCCGAGCGAGCAGCGCCGGCGAGGCGGTATTCGCATCGACCCCGACCGCGTTGACACAATCCTCGACCACCGCCTCGAGCGAGCGGGCGAGCCTGCCCTGATTGACGTCGTGCTGGTACTGTCCCACGCCGATCGATTTCGGATCGATCTTGACCAGCTCCGCGAGCGGATCCTGCAGGCGGCGGGCAATCGACACCGCCCCGCGCAGACTGACGTCGAGCTCCGGGAGCTCGCGCGAGGCGAGCTCGGAGGCCGAATACACCGAGGCGCCCGCCTCGGACACTACGATGCGGGTGAGCTTCAGCTCGGGGTGGAGCCGGATCAGCTCTGCGGCGAGCCGGTCGGTCTCGCGCGAGGCCGTGCCGTTGCCGATGCTGATCAGATCGACTCCGTGCCGACGCGCGAGCGAGGCAAGCGCCGCGAGCGCCGCACCCCACTCATTGCGCGGGACGTGCGGATAGATGGTCGCGGTCTCGAGCACCTTGCCGGTGCGATCCACCACAGCCACCTTCACACCGGTGCGAAGGCCCGGATCCAGTCCCATCGTGGCCCGCGGGCCGGCCGGTGCGGCGAGCAGCAGATCATGCAGATTGCGCGCAAAGACCCCGATGGCCTCCTCCTCGGCGCGCTCGCGCAGCTCGGCGAGCAGCTCCCCCTCGAGCTGCCAGGCGAGCTTCACCTGCCAGCACCAGCGCACCGCCTGCGCGAGCCAGGCGTCCGCGGGGCGTCCCCGGTCCGAGACCTGGAAGTGTGCCGCGATCTTGCACTCGCACACATGGGCGGTCCCGGCGGCCGGCGCCGGCTCGCCGGCCGCCTCCAGCTCCTCGGGCAGCTTCAGCGCGAGCCGCAGAATCTCTTCCTTGCGCCCGCGAAACAGCGCGAGCGCCCGATGCGAGGGAATCGCCTTCAGCCGCTCGCGGTAGTCGAAGTAATCGCGGAACTTCGCGCCCGCCGCCTCCTTGCCGGGCTCGATGTTCGCGACCAGCCACGCGCTCTCGCGCAGATGCTCGCGCAGCGCGCCGACCAGCGCCGCGTCCTCGGCAAACTGCTCCATCAGGACCTGCCGCGCCCCCTCGAGCGCCGCCTTGGCGTCGGGCACCCCGGGGTTCTCGCCCTGCTCGGTGGTGAACGCGGGCTTCAGATAGCGCGCCGCTTCGGTCTCGGGATCGAGCCGCGGATCCGCCAGCAGAGCGGCCGCCAGCGCATCGAGGCCCGCCTCGCGCGCGATCTGCGCCTTGGTGCGCCGCCGCGGCTTGTAGGGCAGATACAGGTCCTCGAGGCGCTGCTTGGTCTCGGCAGCCTCGAGCCTCGCCCGCAGTTCGGGCGTCAACGTTCCCTGGCCCTCGATGCTGCTGAGGACCGCCGCGCGGCGCTCGTCGAGCTCGCGCAGGTACACGAGGCGCTCCTGAAGCGTGCGCAGCTGCGCATCGTCCAGGCCTCCAGTGGCTTCTTTGCGATAGCGGGCAATGAACGGCACGGTGGCGCCGCCGTCGAGCAGGGCGACGGCGGCGAGGACCTGGGGCGGACGAACCGCGAGCTCGGCGGCGATACGGGATTCGATTGCGCTCATCGGTGACAGGCATCGGGCGAAGCCAAGGGAGGCGCACTATGCTCAATCGTCCGGCACACAACAAGACTTGCGCAGCCGCCGCGAAGTGTCTAGGCGCAGGGCGCCGGCGAAGGCCACCGCGGGCACCGGGACTTGAACGTACGCGATCAGCTCCGCGACGGCCGCAGATCGCCAAAACCCCCATTCGAACAAGCAGTTGGCGAGCGTCGATCGCCATCCCTGAGGCCCGTGCCGCAATCCTCGAGGAGGCGATGCGTTTCACGACGCGCATCACTGTCATCCTTACGATGCACGCACGAAACCCCTGAGCATGCCCACCCGCGACAACAGCTGGCCCGTCGCGCTCTCGATCGCGGTCGCAATATTCGTCTTTTGCATGGCGTTTCGGCTCGCTGCGCGATTCGCCGAAGCGGCCCGCCCCAGGCCCCACTAGTGGATGATCGGCGGCGCCGCCGCGATGGGCATCGGCATCGGGTCGATGCATTTCATCGGCATGCTCGCGATGTCGACACCGATGTTGCTGCGGTACGACGTTCCGCTGACGCTCGCCTCGCTGCTGATCGCAGTTGAAGATCGACACCCGCTTCATCCGCGAGATGACCGGCGATCCGCAGAGCTGTCGCATCGTTCAGGCAATCATCTCTCTGGCGCACAGTCTGCGCAGCAAGGTGATCGCCGAGGGCCTCGAGACGCCCGCGCAGCTGACGCATCTCGCGGCGCTCCATTTCGATCAGTATCAGGGCTTTTCTCCGGCCAGCCAGCACCCGCCGATGTGCTCGAGCCATGGCTTCGGGCCCACGCATCGTTCGGCAACGGCGGCGAGCTCGCGGCCACCAGCGCCCGGCTCGCGCGCACGGCATGGCCTGCGGCGCTTCTCGCTTCGAATGACGACTGACGCGCACGCAATACTAGCTGTGAATTGCCGTCATGCTCAATTTGTGACGGCTTCCGTGCACTGGCGTTCAAACGGCGGCCGCGCGCGGTGGGACTTGCACACACAAGAGCTCGCCCGTGCCGGGCGCACCAAAAAAATGGGCCCCCGAAGGGGCCCATTGCAAGGGAAACAAACGGTCAATCTCAGTCCATGTCGTAGGTGAACCCGACCGTCATGAACCGGCCCACCGCTCCGTCCTCGTGAAGGGCCGGATCGTAGGGGAAGAACAGGCTCCCGCCGCCGTAGGTCTGCACGTCCACCGGCGGTTGCTTGTTGAACAGGTTCGTCACCGAGGCGTGGACCTGCCAGCTGTCATTGATCTGATAGCTCGCGTAAAGGTTCGTCTCGAGGAAGTACCCTACAGTGCAGAACTGCTGCTGGTTCGCGGCCACCGAACCCGCCGGGAACTCGCCGTTGTAGCCGAGCGCGGCGGCGCAGGTCGGAATACCCGAGGACGGATCGGTGATACTGAAATGACCGATGAAGTCGATGCTCGGCGTGACCGTCAGCGGCCCCTTGCTCCAGCTCAGCCTCGCGTCGATGCGGTCCTTCGGGTTCCCGGTGTCGCCCGAGACGCCCGACGGGCCGTGCGTGCCGGCCAGCTGATAGGTCGAGCCGCCGACGATCAGCTTGTAGCTGATCTCATGTGTCCACTGCGCCTCGCCAGTGAAGCGGCCGATACGCCCCATATCCCAGTGATACTGCAGGTCGACATCGAATCCGCTCACCATGGTCGAGCTGGCGTTCAGGTACGGGAAGGCCTCGTACAGAATCTCGCCGACCGGCGTCTTCGTCGGAATCAGCTGCGTGCTTGAGCACCCGCTGGTGGCGGTGGTCGGGCAGTAACCCAGCGTCGTCGTTGGGCCGCGCACCAGGCTGATGGAGCCCGCTCCCAGCCCACCCGCCTCGAACGCCGGGACAATGTCATTGT
>JAKCEJ010000109.1 GCA_021838065.1 Pseudomonadota bacterium | reverse complement strand
GGTAACGGGGGAACCGGGCGCCGGCCGATCGGACGCCGAAGCCCCGGCCACCGGCTCGACGGCCGCGCCCGGATCATTGCGCACACCGCCGCGCAAGCGCCCCGCGCTGCGCGCCGAACGCAGCTCACCCCGAGACCGCGTCCCGAAGCCGGGCCAGATCGTCGCGGCGAGTCGTGATGTCGCGGCGGTCGGCCGCGAGCCGCATGTCGCGCAGCACCTGCAGCGCGCCGAGGAGGACCGGCAGCGGTGGACCGCTCGCGGTGATTCCCTCGAGGCTGCGCGCATCGAGCGCCGCGGCCGGCTCGGCGATGAAGCGCCGGACCAGTCCATCGTGATGTTCGGCCGCATAGCGGCCGAACAGATCGCAGACCTCGAGATACGCCCGGGCGTTGCGCTGGAACCAGTCCGCCTGCCGGTGCTGCGGCAGGAGCTCGAGCAGCTCATCGAGCAGACTCTTGTACGTCATGCACTCGCGCAGCCGCGCCTGATCGGCCGGCAGCAGGAAGAGCATCTTGTCCACCAGCAGCTGCGCGTAGTACGGATCGTTGGCACGGCACACTCCGAGCAGCAGGTCGAGTTCGTTGATACCGGAGAAGTCCCCGGCATTGGCGCCGCGATACTCCTGCCGGCCCACCCGATACGGCTTGTAGTACGGGCGCACGCAGTAGAAGAAGCGCTGCGCATCGAGCTCTTCCATGAGGCGCGTGTTTGAGCACAGCACGTCCTCGAGCGAACGCCGTGCCGCCGCGAACATCACGTCCGCGACGGGACTCGACACACCGAGGTGCACGATGCTCCTCAGGGCATCGGCAGCGAGCTGTAGCGAGAGAATGGCGCGGGTATTCTCGTCGATGAAGAGAAACTCGTCGGGCAGACGCGTGAAGCTCTTGCGCACGCCGGCGCGCGCGCGGTTGTGGGTCGCGAGGTGGCTGGTGGCGAACCGCGGCGCCATGCCTAGCGATGCGCCGACGTGCAGCGCGAGCGCCGAAGCCTGCGGGAACGGGGAGCGTTCCTCGCGCGCCGGGTTCGTCAGCTCGTGACGGCGCAGCGCCCCCAGATACATCCCGACGTTGCCCAGGACCCCGAAGCCGCTCTGAAACCCCTCGCCCGTGTTGCCCTCGGCGAGCAGGGCCAGCACGAACGCCTCACCCTCATCCCGCAACGCGCGCTTGAGCGGCTCTCCCGTGCCTTCGACCCGCGCGCGATCGGCCTGGGCGAAGTACAGGTCCTCCAGCTCGGTATTGATCGCAACGAACGCGGTGCGGATCCAGTGCTCGAATGCCTCCGCCTTGGTGCTCATCGACGCGCTCTCCCCGGGTGCGCTGCATCGGAACGGGCATTGTCCGGCCCTGGCGGGCGAACATTGTTCCGATTGTCGCGCCGCGGGCGCCGCACCGCAGGACAGATGTCCGGCCCGGGACCGCCCCCGGAGCCATCGCGAGGGCCGATGGATCGGGCCGGCGCCGCTCCTTAGAATAGGTGTCCCCCCGCATGCGCTGAAGGCTGCCGAGTATTGAGGAACACACCGCCCGACCTTCCCCGCCGCGGCGATCGCCTGGCGCTGGCGCTGCGAGCGCTCGGCGCGCCTCGCCGCTACATCCGCCCGTGGTATCTCGCCTACCTGCTCCTCGGCATGGTGACCGCCGGTCTCCTGCCGGTGCTTCTGCCGCTCATCATCGAGGCGCTTTCCCACAGCCTCGCCACGGTCGCCTACGTGATCGGCGCCTACAACTTCGGGCTGCTGACCTCGCCGCTGTGGGGCATGGCCGCCGAGCGCGGCAAGGCCTATCGAGCACTGTTCCTCGGCAGCTTTCTGCTCACCGGCGCGGGCATCGCGGCCCTGCTGCTGCTGCAGACCGCGACGGGCTGGCTGGTCTCGGCGTTCGCCATCGGCGCCGGCTCGGGCGGTGCGGCGACCCTGGCCACGCTGTTCGTCGTCGACTTCGCGCCGCAGGCGGAGTGGGAGCCGCGCATCGGCTGGCTGCAGAGTTTCAACGCCGCCGGCCAGGTGGTGGGACTCATGGTGGCCGCCGTGTTCTCGAGCGGTCACTTTGCGACGGCATTGTGGGTGTCCGTCGCCCTCCTGGTGCTGGCCATGGCGCTGGGCGGCCTCGGCTTGCCGGCTGCGGCGAGTCTGCATGCGCAGGACTCGGCGAAACCGCACAAGCCCGTGCACGTGCATCTGGACATCAGGGCGCTCGCGATTTTCCCGAAGTTGAGCCTGCCCTCGGATATCGGACTGCACTTCTACCACTTGAACCTGCACGGCCTGCGCGGGCTGCCGAAGACCTTCGGCACGCCGTTCGGACGGTTTCTGTTGTCCTGGTTCGTCCTGGCGTTCGCGGTGGCCGCTTTGTTCTCGTATTTCCCGCTGATGCTGGCCCACAGCTACGGCATCAGCGCCCGCGCCAGTGCACTCATCTATGCAGTGACCGCGGCAGTCGGGATCGCGCTGTACATCCTCACCAGCCGTCTCACCGCACGCTACGGCGCCGGCCGCATCTACCGGCTCGGCCTTTACCTGCGGATCGCCGGCTTCGCGCTCCTGTTCGCGCCGTTCGCGCCAGGCGTTGCCGATCGCAGCGCATTCGGCGTCGTCGGCTTTGCGGTCATCGTCATCGCCTGGCCGCTGCTCAGTGTCGCCGGCACCGATCTCGGCGCGAGTCTGACGCCATTCAGCGAAGGAGCCGCCGTCGGATTGCTCAATGCGGCGCTGGCGCTCGCCACCGCGCTCGGCATCGTCTGCAGCGGTCCGTTGGTCGCACGCTGGGGCTATGCCGCGGTCCCCGCGACGGCGCTCGCCGGGCTCGTCCTGTCCGTCGCACTGAGCAGAAGCCCGCGCCCGCCGCGGGCCGCGCCCGCCGGCGCGCCTCACCCCTGACCGGGGTCGACGCTCAGGCCACCCCCGGGGCCGCTCAGTGGCCGACCACCACCTCGCTGATCTGAATCACCGGCGCCAGGTCCGTGTAGTTGGCGATGTCGGCGAGGATTTCCTTCGCGTGCGGGCCGAATCCCGCCTCGAACGCCTCGACCGAGTCACAGAAGATGTGGCACATGGCGACATACGTGGCCGGCGACTTGGGGTCTCCCCCCGCGAGCCCCTTGTCCACGGTGTAGTACTGGCATTTGTCGCCCATCCGCTG
The DNA here is from genome assembly GCA_021838065.1 of Pseudomonadota bacterium. Classification (GTDB taxonomy): domain Bacteria; phylum Pseudomonadota; class Gammaproteobacteria; order Steroidobacterales; family Steroidobacteraceae; genus 13-2-20CM-66-19. Next base: position 5,345 of record JAKCEJ010000109.1, on the reverse strand, counting down.
CTTGACCAGCGGCATGTGCCGGTCGCGGTAGTAGCCATGATCGAATCGGGCCCCGGGCGTGTTCGGGTACATCACGCTCACTTTGATCACGGGATTCTCCTCAGGGGATCGGCCGGAAAGGCTCGGTGCCGCATAGTGCGGCAGTGCCGCCGAGCCGACAACCCGCGGGCAGGACGCGCGCGATGCCCCGGACGCATCGACTCGACGGTGTGTCACAAACAGAACAGTGCGCGACGCCGCGGCGGATCCCGCAAAGTCGCCGAACGCAGCCGCGTCACGGAGACGATCGGGATCGGCGCTCAGGCCGATTGCGCGCCGGTGGGCGCCGGGCCGGCGGACTCGTCGAAGTAGACGGCATAGCGCTCGTGGGCGACCTGATGGAAGGGCACGAGCGTCACATCCGCCGGATGGCCCGCGCCGTGCGTATGCCAGAGCAACGGCTTCAGTGGATCGGGCCTGACCCACTGCTCGATGGGCCGGCCGGCCGTGGCGAGCGCCGGCACCGTCACCGGATCGGGCACCTTGCGCCACTCGTACTGGTTGGTCCGGGCATAGGGAATCGGGGGGCTCATCAGCGCATCGCCCAGCGTCGCCGCCAGCACCGTCGGACCGGCCAGGATGGCGAAGGTCGAGGGGTGGTGCCGCAGCCGCTCGATGCGCAGCGGCATGCGCAGCTCGATGTCGATCGCATCGCCGTCGCGCCATTCGCGCGCGAGGTCCCGGTACTCGCCCGGGCGGCCGGGATCAATCGGCCGGCCGTTGAGCCTCAGGTCCATCGACGGCGTGGACCAGTGCGGATGGCGCAGCCGCAGCGTTGCGTGCACGGGCCGCCGGGCTGCGATCTCGATCCGCACGGTGTTGGCGTTCGGGAACTGCGTACGCTGGCGGATGGTGAGGCCCGTGCGCTTCCAACGCAGCTCCGAGGCGATGTAGAGATTGATCCAGAGGGTCTCGCCGTTGTGGTAGTAGAGGCCCCGCGAGTACCTTGCGTGATTCTCCATGCCGGTTCCCGCGCAGCACCAGCACGAGTCCCACGGCGTCGAGAACGTCTTGAAGTGGCCGGGCCGCATGGAGATGTAGTAGGTCATCATCCCGGTCCTCGGATCCTGCGAGCCGAGGATGTGATTGACGAGTCCGCGCTCGAAGAAGTCCGCCGCTTCCATGGTCGCGTTCCAGCAGAAGTAATGATTGGTGAGCTTGAGGATGTTGTAGGTGCAGCAACTCTCGGCTGATCCGACGGTCAGATGCCGCCAGGTGTCGCCGATGGGAAAGAAATCCTCGTGATCGCCGTTGCCGCCGAACACGTAGGTGCGCTGGCGTGCGACGTTCTCCCAGAAGAACTCCGCCCCGGCGCGATAGTCCGCCCGGCCGTTCAGCGCGTACTGCCTCGCAAGCCCGATCACCCGTGGAATGGACTGATTCGAGTGCAGCCCGTTCAGGATGTCCTCGCGCCGCATGAGCGGATCGAGCTGCGCGCGCTGATTGAACTGCTCGGCGAGGCGCAGGTACTCGGGCTCGCCCGTGAGCGCGGCGACATCCGCCAGCACCTCGTTCATGCCGCCCTGCTCGCTGATCAGCATGGTCTGCATCTGAGCGCTCGTGAGCCGCCCCGGGTACTGCGCCGCCCACCGTGCCATGTCGACGAGGATGCGCAGCGCCTGCGCCCGACGCAGATGCACGTATACGTCACGCAGCCCTGCCATGATCTTGTGCACCGTGTACCAGGGCGACCACATGCCGTTCAGAGTGAAGCTGTAGAGCGCGTGCGGATCGCCGACGTCGAGCTGCCCCGCCAGCGCCTGGCGGAACGCCGCCTTGCTGTCCGGTATCCCGGTGCAATACCCCTCAAATTGCGGATCATCGCGGCCGTTGGCGCGCTGGCAGGCGGTCAGGTGCTGGAGCAGATAGTCGATCTTGGCCGCGAGCCGGGCATCGCCGGTCTGCGCGTGCATCAGCGAGGCGGCCGAGAGGAAATGCCCCGTGTAGTGGCTGGCGAGCCCCATGCGCTCCCAGCCGCCGAGGCTCGGCGCGCGGGTGGGCAGTCCGGCCGCCGTCTGGAACGGCGCGAGCAGCCGGTCGCAGTCGAACTCCAGCAGGTAGTCGAGGTCCCGGACCATGTTGTCCCGGAACGGTCCCGGCAGCAGCGTGACGTCGGGCGCGTCGAATTCATAGCACGCCATGGCCGGTGCGCGCTTGAATGCCGCACTGCGCTGCGAGCGCTTCGGCACCCTCGCGAAAGACGGCGGGCTCGCAACGGCTGCGCCGCATGCGGCGGCCTGTAGGAGGAACCGGCGACGACCGGCTGACCGTTGGCTCATGCTGCCCCCGTAGTCTCGCGTGACGCCCCGAGATTATCGGACAAATTGCGCGGCGCAGGGACGGCACGTGCTGCACGGGCGACAGGAGCGCTCGAAGGGATTCACGTCTCGTCGCACGAACCTGTCCGATTGTCGACGCTCGCCGCGTGCGCCCGAACGCGGGGCGCCCCCGCCGCACCACGGTCCGCCCGGTTCGCACCGCCGTGGGACGGGCCATGAGCCGAGCGCACACGCCGCGCTCGCTGTGAGCGCGCTATCCGGCACGCCAGAGAAAACAGGTGCCGCGGCTGAGGACGCTGCGGCAGGCTCCACCCGGCCCGAGCGCTTGCAACCGCGCGATTTCCCAGCGACTTGCGCGCGCACGCGGGCATCGGCCGGCCCGGATCGTGTGCACACGAGCCTCGCGCAGACGGCGCACGCGACCGGCGTGAATCACCCCCGCAGAGGCACCCGTCCGCTCAGGCAATCTCGCGCACGATGCACTCCACAAGCGGCACTTTTCACGGTACTTCGGAACCCCGGGCGTTCATTGCGGCGCCGAATCCACTTCAGTTAAGCTGGCTCGATACACATCGTCCCGCGTTCCGTGCTCCCGGGGGCGAAAGAGGGGAATCTGAATGATGAACGTCGATGCCGCTCCGCGGTCGGTCCACAGCAAGTCCTGGGTCGTGGCGCTCGCGGCGCTGCTTTGCGCCCCGCTCACCGTGCACGCTGCGCCCGTGCAGACGTTTCTCCACGGCAAGCTCGCCTGGCGCAGCATCGGCCCGTACATCGGCGGTCGCGTCGTTGCGGTCACCGGCGTGCCGGACGACCCGAATCTCTTCTACATGGGCGCGGTCGACGGCGGCGTGTGGGAGAGCACCGACTACGGCGTGCGCTGGCGCAACATCAGTCACGGCAAGTGGACGTCGGCCAGCGGCAGTGTCGGCGCCATCGCGGTCGCGCCCTCGAATGCCAAGATGCTCTACGTCGGCACCGGTGAGGCCGATATCCGCGGCGACATGGTGACCGGCGATGGAGTGTTCAAATCCACCGACGGCGGCAAGACCTGGAAGTACGTGGGGCTGCGCAACACGCGCACCACGAGCGCGATCGTCGTCGACCCGCACAATCCCGACATCGTGTACGTCGCCTCCATGGGCCACGTGTTCAAGCCCAATGCCGAGCGCGGCGTGTTCAAATCCACCGACGGCGGCAAGACCTGGCACAAGGTGCTGTACGTCAACGCCAAGACCGGCGCGATCGATCTGGCGATCGATCCGCGCAACCCGCAGGTCCTCTACGCGGCCATGTGGCAGGCGCAGCGCCTGCCTTGGAAGCTGATCGACGGCGGACCGGGGAGCGCTCTGTACAAGAGCACCGACGGCGGCGTGCACTGGAGGAACATCTCGCGCAACCCGGGGCTGCCGCAGGGCCTCATCGGGCGCATCGGCGTGTCCGTCGCCGCCAGCGATCCGCGCATCGTCTACGCGATCATCGAAGCGAAGCACGGCGGCGTCTTCCGCTCCGCCAACGGCGGGCGGACCTGGAAACGCGTCAACCGCAGCTGGAGCCTGCGCCAGCGCCCCTTCTACTACACGGCCATCTTCGTCGACCCGGAGCATCCCAACACGGTGTACGCCCCGAACGTTGATGCGCTGTGGGTCTCGCACGACGGCGGCAAGGTCTTCTCCAAGCTCCACACCCCCCACGGCGACAATCACGTCGTTTGGATCAACCCGCACAACCCGAAAATTCTGCTGGAGGGCAACGACGGCGGCGCCACGGTGTCGACCGACGGCGGCAAGACCTGGAGCACCGAGCACAACCAGCCGACCGGTCAGTTCTACCACGTCGCGATCGACAACGAGTTCCCGTTCAACGTGTTTGGCGCGCAGCAGGATGAGGGCTCGTTCGAGGGGCCGAGCGCGCTGCCGGGCGGCGGCATCCCGCTGTCCGCGTGGCACTCGGTCGCCCTCGGGGAGAGCACGTTCGTTGCCCCTCAGCCGGGCAGCCGCTACGTGACCTACGGCAGCGACTACTACACGGTCATGCAGCGCTACAACCGGCTGACCGGCGTGCGCCAGTCGGTGAGCCCCTCGCCCATCTATCGCGACGGCGGGGATGCTGCGCGGATGAAGTACCGCTTCGGATGGACCCACCCGATCTTCTTCTCGCCCGACAATCCGAAGGAGTTGCTCCTCGCGTCGCAGTACGTCATGGTGAGCCGTGACGGCGGGCGCACCTGGAAGGTGATCAGTCCGGACCTGACGCGCAACGATCCGGCGACCGAAGGGCCGACCGGCGGCCCCATCGATCTCGACCAGACGGGCGCCGAGGTATTCCCTGACATCTCCGCGCTCGCGGTCTCGCGGGTGACCCCGAAGGTGATCTGGGCGGGCTCCCAGGACGGCCTGGTGCACGTGACGGTCGATGGCGGCACGCACTGGCGGCTGGTGACGCCGCCGCAGCTGAAGGAATGGGCGACCATCACGTCCATCGAGCCTTCGCATATCGCCGCGGGCACGGCTTATCTCACCGCCTCACGCTACAAGTGGGATGACTACCATCCGTACGTGTTCAAGACCACGGACTACGGCCGCCACTGGTCGGTCCTGACCCATGGACTGCCGGACAACCAGTATGTGTTCGTCGTGAAGCAGGACCCGAGCGACGCTTCGCTGCTGCTCCTCGGCACCGGTGACACGGTCTACGTCAGTCTCGACGGCGGCGCCGACTGGACGCCGTTCGGCGTGAACCTGCCGCACGTGCAGGTGCGCGACTTCGCCTTCGACTCTCGCGAGGGCGAGGTCGTGGCGGCGACCCACGGCCGTTCGTTCTGGATCCTGGACAATCTCGCGCTGCTCGAGCAGATGTCGCATGAGGCCCAGCCGGCGGCCAATGCGGCGTCTCTCTACGCTCCGCAGACAGCCTGGCTGACGCGGGCGTACGGCAGCAGCGCCTACGCGGCGCGTCGCGCGTCCGTCGGCACGAATCCGCCCTTCGGCGCGACCGTGTTCTTCCACATCCCGACGGATTATCGAGGCA
>JAKCEJ010000108.1 GCA_021838065.1 Pseudomonadota bacterium | reverse complement strand
TTGACCTTCACCACCAGATCGGCGCCCGCGAACACATCGGCCGCGGCGGCGACGATCTTCGCCCCGACGGCCTGGTAGTCCGCATCCGGGATGCCGATGCCGGCGCCAGCGCCAGTCTCGATCAGCACCTCGTGTCCGGCGCCGGTGAGCTCGCGCACTCCGGCCGGAACCAGACCCACTCGATACTCGTGCACCTTGATTTCGCGCGGAACGCCGATACGCATTGCGACTCTCCCCCGGGGTGGAATGGGCTCAGAAGCTTACGGAGGGGCGCCGGCAGGAATTTGCGAAATGGCCATCCGGGCCGCCCCGGAAGGCAGAATATGCGCTGCTTAGCGTCTTTTATGGCAGAATATTTCGCATATGGAGCTCGACCGCTACGATCACGCCATTCTGCGCCACCTGCAGCAGGACGCCCGCATCACCAACGCGCGCCTGGCGAGCGAAGTCAACCTGTCGGAGTCGGCCTGCCTGCGGCGGGTCAAGGCGCTCGAGGAGTCGGGGCTGATCGAGGGCTACACCGCCCTCGTCGATCAGCACAAGGCGGGCTATCCGGTCAACGTGTTCGTCAACATCACGCTCGACCGGCAGAGTCAGTCGGGGCTCGAGGCTTTCGAGGCGGCGGTGCGCAAGATCCCGCAGGTCATGGAGTGTTACCTGATGACCGGCGAGCACGACTACCTGCTGCGCCTGGTGGTGGCGGACCTCGATGACTTTGAGCGCATCCACAGCCAGCATCTGACCCGGCTGCCGAGCGTGGTGCGCGTGCAGTCGAGCTTCGCGATGCGCACCGTGACGCGCACGCCGGTGCTGCCCGTGCGCATGGCGGGCCGTTAGATCAGCAGAACGATCTTGCCGATGTGCCCGCCGGATTCCATCAGCGCGTGCGCCTGAGCGGCCTCGGCCAGCGCGAAGCGCGCATGCACCGGTATCCGCAGTGATTTCGACTCGATGAGCGGCCAGATCGTGCGGCGCAGCGCCGCGGCGAGCGCTCCCTTGCGCTCGACCGTCTGCGGCCGCAGCGTCGAGCCGCCGATCGTGAGGCGCTTGCCCATCAGCTGCGCCAGATCGATTTCGGCCTTGCGTCCACCCTGCGTCGCGATCACCGCGATGCGCCCCTCGGGCGCGGCGGCCGCAATGTCACGCGCCAGGTAATCGCCGCCCACCATGTCGAGAATGACGTCCGCGCCCCGCCCCTGAGTCGCCGTGAGCGTCGCGGTCACGAAGTCCTCACGCTTGTAATTGATGGCGACATCCGCGCCGAGGCGCAGGCAGGCGGCACATTTCTCATCGCTGCCCGCGGTCACGGCCACATGCGCGCCGAACGCCTTGGCCAGCACGATGGCCGTGGTCCCGATGCCGCTCGAGCCGCCATGCGCGAGCAGCCACTCGCCTGGACGCAGGCGCGACCGCTCCCACACGTTGTAGTAGACGGTAAAGACAGTCTCGGGCAGCGCCGCGGCTTCCTCGACGCTGAGCCCCTTCGGGATCGGCAGACACTGCACCGCAGGGGCGAGCGCGTACTCAGCGTAGCCGCCGCCGGACACGAGCGCGCAGATCCGATCGCCTGCAGCCCACTCGGTGACCTCAGCGCCCACCTGCACCACCTCGCCGGCGAGCTCCAGGCCCGGAATGTCGCTCGCGCCGGGCGGCGGCGGATAGGCGCCGCGGCGCTGCAGCACATCGGGACGATTGACGCCCGCGGCGCGGACGCGGATCAGCACCTCGCGCGCCTCGGGCCGCGGCACGGGACGCCGGACGAGCCGCAACACTTCCGGACCTCCCGGCGCTGCGATCTCGACGGCATTCATGCTTTTCGGAAGCTCGCTCATGCCCTGGCCCGCCCCTGCACGGCCAGCGTACCGGAGCGGCCCGGGACGCTGCCACGATCGATCGCGCAGCGCGGCAGGCGCGCCGGATCGAGCGTCGCGGCATACGTTGCCATATCCGTCAGCCTCGCCCCCCGCTCGCGCCACGAACGCAGCAGCCGCTCGAATCCCTCCAGATAGGCGCCGCCTTCCAGTTCCGCGTGCAGCGTGAACACGTGATCGCCCCCGCCGTCGCTGCAGCGCAGCAGATGCTCGATCGGATCGACTGCACCGAGGTCCTCCCGGCCAATCAGCTCATCCAGCGTGGGCAGCGTCGTCGGCAGCTGCGGCACCGCAACGTCGTGGCCGTCGACGAACGGGATGAACGGCGAGGTTCCCCGGGTATCCGAGGCGTAGCGGAAACCCGCCTCTGCCTGCAGCTGCGGCACGTAGCGATTCACCTGCCAGCCGGCTGCTCCGTGGGCCACCGGCGCGCGGCCGAACACCCGCTCGAACTCCGTGCGAGCCAGCTCCAACTGGCGCCGCGTCCACTCGCGGCCCGCGCGCGCGACTCCGTCCTGCCACTTGACGTGATCCCAGGTGTGCACGCCGACTTCGAATCCGCGTGCGTCGATGCCCCTGAGCACCCCTTCACAGCGCCGCCCGATGCGCGGTCCGGGCAGCAGCACGCCGTAGAGGAGCGTGCGCAGCCCATAGTGGCTGACGACGGACGTGCGGCGCACTTTGCCGAGAAAGCCCCGCCGCAGGACCCGCTTGATGGCCCGCCCGGTGTGATCCGGGCCCAGCGTAAAGAGAAACGTCGCGTGCGCCCCGCAGCGCTCGAGCGCCGCTGCGAGCCGCGGCACGCCGTCGAGCGTGCCGCGGTAGGTATCGACGTCGATCTTTAGCGCAATCGTGCTCAAAGGACACCGGCATGCATTGGCCGCAGACTCTCAGGCGAGCGGCAGCGGCCGGCGCTCGAGCTCGCGCGCCAGGCGCCCGAGCTCGAGCGGCCCGGCTGCATTCGCCGCGCGCAGAATCCGCAGCACCGATCCGTCGGTGCATGCCAGGTGGCATTCTCCCGCCTCGCCGATCAGCCGCGCCGGCCCCGGAGCGAGCGTGTGGGCCGCAACGCGTGTGCGGAGCACTCTCCAGCGTTCCCCGTCGACCTCGCCGAAGGCCGCGGGAAACGGCGGCGCCACCGCGCGCACCAGGTCATGAATGCGCCGGGCGGGCCAATTCCAGTCGATCCGGCCGTCCTCGGGGCGTCGCCGGCCGAAGTACTCCCCCGGGACGATCGGCTGCGCGCGCCGCGGCGCGCTCCCCGCGATCAGTCCCGGCAGCGAGCGGGCGAGCACGATTTCCGCCGCGGCGGTGACCTTGGCGTACACCTCGCACGCCTCGTCGTCCTCCAGAATGGGCACGGCCTGCTGATCGACGATATCGCCGGCGTCGGCCCGCGCGACCATGTAGTGCAGCGTCGCTCCGGTCTCTCGCTCCCCGTTGAGGATCGCCCAATTGACCGGCGCGCGGCCGCGATAACGCGGCAGCAGCGAGCCGTGCATGTTGAGCGCGCCGCGGCGGGCGCACTCGAGCAGCGGCGCGCCGAGCATGGCGCGGTAGTAGAACGAGAAGAGGAAATCCGCCTCGAGACCAGCGAGCCGCGCGGCGAACTCGGGTGTGTTGGGATCCCCGCCCGTGATGACCGTCAGCCCGTAATCGCGCGCGGTCTCGGCCACACTGGCGAACCACTGCGTCTCGTGCGGATCGTCGGCCACCGTGACCACGAGCGGCACTTCCACGCCGCCGGACAGCAGCGTCTTCAGGCAGCGCACGCCCACGTCGTGGTATGCGAACACCACCGCGCGCACACGGCGAGTCACGCAGAGCGGCCCGGGTCGTGTTCGGCGCGCAGCATCTCGGTGTGATCGAGCTCCGGGTGGGACTTGGGCGCCGGCAGCACCGCCGGGCGAACGCCGGTCTCGCCGCTATCGATGCCGCTGCCCTCCTCCAGGATCGCCGAGATGGTATAGCGCGGCCGCTGGCGCACCTGCTCGTAGATGCGCCCGACGTACTCGCCCACCACCCCGACACTCACCAGCAACACGCCGATGAAGAAGAACGCGAGGCCGAACAGGGTGAACAGGCCCTGCACTTCCGGCCCGATGAACAGGCGCCGGATCGCCAGATCCACCACGAACGCCAGGGACAGCAGCGACACCAGGATCCCGAACATGGTGACGAACTGCAGCGGCGCGACCGAAAAGCCGGTCATCAGGTCGAAGTTCAGCCGGATGAGCCGATAGACCGAGTACTTCGACTGGCCGGCCGCGCGCCCGGCGTGCGCCACCTCGATCTCCACCGGGTGGCGCGCGAAGGTGTAGCCGAGGGCCGGCACGAACGTGCTGACCTCGGCGCAGCGATTGATGGCATCGACGATGGTACGGTGATAGCCGCGCAGCATGCAGCCCTGATCGGTGATGCGGATCTGCGTGGTGCGCTCGCGGATGCGGTTCATCAGGCGCGAGGCGACCTTGCGCCAGTACACATCGTGGCGCCGCGCACGCACCGTGCCCACGTAATCCGCCCCCTGGTCCATGGCTGCCACCAGCTTGGCGATCTCCTCCGGCGGGTTCTGCAGGTCGGCATCGAGGGTGATGATGTAATCGCCGCGCGAGTGCGCGAAGCCCGCCAGGATCGCCATGTGCTGGCCGGCATTGCGCGTCAGCAGCACCACGCGGGTGCACTCCGGGCGGCGCTCGAACTGCTCGCGCAGCAGCGCGCCGGAGCGGTCGCGACTGCCGTCATCGACGAAGATGACCTCGAAGCGGCGGCCGAGCGCATCGAGCGCCGGGTACAGCCGCTCGAACAGCGGCGCGAGGCCCGCCTCCTCGTTGTAGACGGGAATGATGACCGAGACCGTGGCGCTCACCGCATCGCCTCGCGCAGCACTTCGTTGACGGCGAGCACCACCCGCTCGGGGTCCTCGGGCCGCATCGCCGGAAAGAGCGGCAGCGTCACCGTCTCGCGGCCGATGCGCTCGGCGTTCGGGAACTGTCCCTCGCGATAGCCGAGCGCGCGGTACGCGCTGAACAGGTGCATCGCCGGGTAATGCACACCGATGCCGATACCGCGCGCCGCCATCGCCTCGATGAACTCCAGCCGGCTGATGCGCAGCCGCTCGAGCGGCAGCCGCGCGGCGAACATGTGCCAGTTGTGTCCGGCGTCACCGCGCGCGGGCAGCGTGAGCGGCGCATCCTCGCCCCACAGCTCGAAGTAGCGCGCCGCAAGCTCGCGCCGGCGCGCGTTGAACGCCTCGAGCTGGCGCAGCTGGCCGAGACCGACGCAGGCGGCCACATCGGAGAGGTTGGCCTTACCGCCGGCGAAGTGGGTCTCGCACTCATCGGCCGATATTCTCGACTGGCCGTGGAAGCGGTGCAGCTCGAGCTCGCGCACCTCTTCCGGGGAGCCGCCGACGACCGCGCCGCCCTCGATGGAGGTGATGTTCTTGTTGGGATGGAAGCTCAGGCACACCAGATCGCCGAAGCTGCCGATACGCCGGCCGTGGTAGATCGAGCCGATGGCCTGGGCGGCATCCTCGATGACGCGCAGCCGGTGACGCTCGGCGAGGGAGTACACCCGATCGAGATCCGCCGGCAGTCCGCACAGGTGCACCGGCATGATGGCGCGGGTGCGCGCGGTGAGCGCCGCCTCGGCCTGATCGAGGTTGATGTTGCGCGTCTCCAGATCCACGTCGACGAACACCGGGCGTGCCCCGGTGCGCACCACGACGTTGGCGCTCGCGACGAAGCTCATGGCCGGCACGATGACCTCATCCCCGGGGCCGATGCCGCACACGAGCAGCGCGTGCTCGAGGCTCGCGGTCGCCGAGGTCTGGGTGCGCACCGGTCGGCCGCCGCAGTACTCCGACAGTGCCGCCTCAAACGCCTTGACCTTCGGGCCGCTCGCGAGCCAGCCGGAGCGCAGCACCTCGGCCACCTCCTGGATGGTCTGCTCATCGATGCTCGGACGCGTGAAAGGCAGGAAGGGTTGCATGACTTATGAGCGGAACACCAGCACGACGCCGACAATGATGACCACGATGCCCGCCACGCGCTCGAGGTTCGGCACTTCCCCGAGCAGCCACCAGGCGAGCGGCACCATGAGCAGGTAGTTGAGCGAGAGCATCGGGTAGGCCTGGCTGACGGGCGCGCGCGAGAGACCGATCAGCCACACGATCACCGACAGGCCGTAACAGACGAGCGCGAACCACAGCCACGGCACGGTCGCGAGCGCGAGCAGCCGCTTGGGCACATCGACCCCCGCGCCGAAGAGCGGACCGGTCGCATCGGTGGCGGCCTTCAGCCCCAGCTGCGCCACCAGATTGAGCAGCACCCCGCCGATGAGAAATGAGAAGACTGACCACTTCATAAGCGGCTCACCGCCACCGTAAAACTGTCCCGGCCGATCACCCGCCCCGGCAGGCCCTCCTTGCGGTAGCGCTGCCACACCACGGGCGCGAAGAACGCGACCGCATCATGGCTTGCTTTCCACTGGCGCACAAACTGCGCCGGCGTCGCGGTCATCAGCCCGGGCTGCCAGCGCTCGCCCGGTCCGAGCTCGCCCTTGTAGCTCACCAGCACGAGCAGCCGGCCGAGATACGGAGGAATGGTCTGGCGGTACTGGCCGACGCTGTAGAGGGCCGTTCCCGGGTGCACGTCGTGCTTGATTTCCTGGACCAGCTGATAGGCCGAGCGCGACGGCGGGATCACCGCGTACTGGCACAGCAGCGCCTGCCAGGCGAAGATGAAGGCGAGCGCCGCCACAAGCGCCGTCGCGGCCCCGCCATCGGCTGCGGCGCCATCGGCTGCGGCGCCGCGCCGGGCAGCGAGCGCACAGACCACCACCGCCACGATGACAGCGGCCGCCGCCGCGGCGCCCCACACGAACGCCAGGGGCGGGATGAACCCATTGCGGTGCTCGGAATAAACGAGCAGCCCCACGGCCAGGAAAAGGGCAAGACCGGCTCCGGCCCATACCGAGCGCGCGAGCGCCCCGGGGCGGCGCGCGAGGTACACACCGGCCAGCGCCGCGCTCGGCGGGAAGATCGGCAGGATGTAGGTGGCGAGCTTGGAGTCCGAGATCGAGAAGAAGACGATCGTCAGCACCGAGTACAGCAGCAGGAACTTCAGCGGCTTGAAGTGCGCCACCGGACCTGAGTCCCGCCAGGCGGCGCGCGAGGCGCGCGCGAGCGGCACGAGCCAGGCGAACGCCCCGATCACCAGCAGCGCGATGAAGTACCACCACGGCTCGACGCGCCGCGCCTCATCGGTGAGGAAGCGCTGGAAGTGCTCGTGAATGAAGAAATACTCGGCAAACACGTGGTTGCGCAGCGTCACGGCGATGAACCACGGGGCGGCGATCAGCACCATCAGCGGGATGCCGAGCAGCAGGTGCAGGCGCCGCCAGGGCCGCGCATCGCGCTCGAGCACCGTATAGCCGATGAGCGCGAGCCCGGCGAGCACATACACCTCGAGCCCCTTGGTGAGCAGCGCGAGCGCCGCCATCGCCCAGGACACGAGCATCCAGTTGCGCTCGGCTCGCGAGCCGGGATCGGCGCACTGTGCGCGCGTGAAGGCGAGCACCATGGCGGTCAGCCAGAAGGTGAGGCCCGCATCGAGCAGGTCCAGGTGCCCGATGATGCCGAAGTACGGACTCATCGCGAGCAGCGCCACCGCCGCGACGGCCGAGCGCCGGTCGTAGAGACGGGACAGCCAGGCGTAGATCAGGGCAAGACAGCCGAAGCCGAGCCCCACCGTCCACAGGCGCGAGGTCCAGTTCCTGACGCCGAACACCGTGTAGACGCTGGCGGTCGCCCAGTACTGCAGCACCGGCTTCTCGAAGTACTTCAGCCCATCGAGCCTGGGGGTCACCCAGTTGCCGCTGACCAGCATCTCGCGCGGAATCTCCGCGTAGCGGCCCTCGTCCGGGTCGAACATCGGGCGAATCTGCAGCGTGGCGAACCACACCGCCGCCAGCAGCACCCACGCCCACCATCTCCATCGCTCGGCGCGCGCCTGCGCTGCGCTCATGGCTCAAACCTCATTCACGCACGCAGGGCGCTGATCAGAGCCCGGACGCCGGGGCGTTCAGGGCGTTGAAGCTGCCGAGCGTGACGTAGAAGTCGATGGTCTTGCGGATCGCCGTATCCAGATCGGTGCTCGGCCGCCAGCCGAGGTCGCGCTTGGCCGCCTCGATCGCGGGCACCCGCACCTGGATGTCCTGGTAGTACTTGCCGTAGTACTCCCCGGCCGACACCTCGATGATCTCGGTGGTCTTGGCCGCATCGCGCAGCTTCGGGAATTCCTGAGCGATGCGGATGGTGCGGTCGGCGAGCTCGCGGATCGACACGCAGTTGTCCGGGTTGCCGATGTTGAATATGCGCCGCGTCGCCCGTCCGTCCCGGTTCTCGAGAATGGTGAGCAGCGCCTCGATCGCATCGTCGATGTAGGTGAAGGAGCGCTTCTGGCGCCCGCCGTCGACCAGCTTGATCGGCCGGCGGTACAGCACGTTGGAGAGAAACTGGGTGAACACGCGCGAGCTGCCCTCCTTCGGCTCCTCGATGTTGTCGAGATTCGGGCCGATGAAGTTGAACGGGCGGAACAGCGTGTAATCGAGGCTGTCGCGCACGCCGTAGGCGTAGATCACCCGGTCGAGCAGCTGCTTGGAGGCGGCGTAGATCCAGCGCTGCTTGTTGATCGGCCCGTACACGAGCGGG
>JAKCEJ010000107.1 GCA_021838065.1 Pseudomonadota bacterium | reverse complement strand
GTAGTCGAGCCGTAGCCGCTGCAGCGAGTACGCGAGAGCGGTCTTCACCGCCGCAGGCCGGCCGTCGAAGCCGATCCAGCGACCTGTCGGATCGCGCTGCGCGCCGAATTTCACGCTCACCTGGAAGCGCTCGCGCGGCACTCCCGCGAGCGCCTCGGCGAGCAGCAGCTCGTTGTGGCCCATGCCGTAGAAATCCCCGGTGTCAAGCAGGGTGATGCCGGCATCGAGCGCCGCGTGGACGGTCGCAATGGATTCGCGGCGGTCCGCAGGGCCGTACATGCCCGACATGCCCATGCAGCCCAGGCCCAGGGCCGACACCTTCGGTCCGGTCCGACCGAGCGATCGCAGTTCCATGGAGTGCCTCCGTGATGCGCAGGACGCGATGCGCATTCTGGCCGGCGCCGCGGGCAACGTAAATGTGCCCGATGAGAGCGAGCCGTGCGCGCCGGCTGCCCGGCCTGGGCTTCCAGGCCGGCGCCCGCGAGCGCTCAGAACAGGCTCGCGCCTGCGATCCCGCCGTAAACGCCGAGCCCAGCGGTGAGCAGCGCCACGCCCAGCACCACCCAGGCGTACGGCCCCTTCAGCCGGTGCTCCGCAGGCAGCGCGCGAAAGGCAAGGGCCACGAGAAAGCCGAGCACCAGCGGCAGCATGAGCGCATTCATCACCTCCACGCCGATGTTCAGTTCCACGAGATTCGGCGCCAGATCGACCAGCGCCGCACCGCCGATGACCGCGAGCGAATAGATCCCGTAGAACCACGGCGCCTCGAGCGGACGATGCTCCAGGGAGTGGCGGTAGCCGGTCACCTCGCCGAAGCCCCAGGCGCTGGCGAGTGAGGCCACGATGGCCGCGACCAGGGCGGCGCCGATAGTGCCGAGGCCGAAGACGACGCGCCCGATGTTCGCCCCCAGAAACGGCACGAGCATCTTGGTGATGTCGCCGATGGAGTTGAGGCTGGCCTGCCCGTGCAGCGTGCCGATCGTGGCCGCCGCCGCGATCAGGATAGCCGCCATGACGGCCTGGGTAAGGACCGAGCCGATCGCGGTGTCCAGGCGCGCGTGCGGATAATGGTGCGGCTGGAGCTTCTTGTCCGCCACTGCCGACTGTTGATAGAAGATCATCCACGGCATGATGACCGCGCCGATGTTGGCGGCCACCAGGTACAGATAGGCGCCGTTGTCGAGCGGCATGTGCATCAGGCCGACCGCCATCGCGGCGCCGTGCGGATGCGCGCGCCACGCGACGAAGAAGAAGGCGAACTCGAACAGGCCGAGCGCGATCGCGACCCGCTCGACGCGCCGGTAGCTGCCCGTCAGGACGATCGTCAGCAGCGCCGCGACTGTGGCGCCGAGGCTGAGCAGCCGCGGGATGCCGAACAGCTCCCCGACGGCCGCGACACCGGAGAACTCCGTGACAAGCGCCCCCAGCGTCGCGACACCGAGGCCGCTCACCGAGAGCCAGGCCCAGCCGGTGCCGAAGGTCTTGCGGATGAGTTCACCATGCCCCTGGCCGGTGAAAATCCCCAGCCGGACGGTCAGCTCCTGCACGACGAACAGCACTGGCACCAGCAGCAGCTGCAGCAGCAGCAGCCGGTAGCCCCATTGGACGCCGCTCTGCGCGGCCGTGATGATGCTGCCGACGTCGGTGTCGGCGAGCATCACGACGAGCCCCGGGCCCATGACCGCCAGGAACAGCTTCCACCCGGGCAGCGCGGGAGCGCGGGTCGAGACGGCGAATTCGGGTGCGGGCTGATCCATGGAGCTTCACCTGGGGCCGCCGGGCCACAGCGTTCCAGCGTCAGCCGGTCCGCTGCATCTGCCTGAGCGGCTACCGCTTACGCTAGGGCCTCGGCGAGACAAATAAGACTGATTCGCATTTGCATAAAGAATATCAGCGGCCCCGGGGTAAGGCAATGACGGGAATCCGAAACCCAGAGCCCGCGCACGCCGGGGGCGCCTCTGTGCGGGAGGCCAAGCCTGTTAAAGTGTCGGCGTTCGCGTCGGGGGGAGATCGGAGCGTGAAGCGAAGAGCCGTCCTCAGCAGTCTTGCGGCCCTACCGTTCGCGGGCGTGCTGCCCGCTGCGCCGTCCCGCTCCGGGATCCGCATGCGCCGCCGCGTCCGGCCGCACGATCCACTGTGGCCCTCCCCGGCCCAATGGGCGGCGCTCAACGGTCGCCTCGGCGGCCGGCTGATCCAGGTGCATTCGCCGTTTTCCGGCTGCGGCCGCGGCGCCACGGACAGCGCCTGCCAGTACGCGATCAAGTACCTGCACGATCCGTATTACCTGCGCGATGAGCCCGGACTCACCCAGCTGTCCGGCTACGCCGGCGCCTGGATCTCGAGGCCGAGCGCCTATGCGGTGCGTGCGCGCGACGCCGCCGATGTGGCCGCGGCCGTCGAGTTCGCCCGCCATCACCGGCTGCTGCCCGTCATCAAGGGCGCCGGCCACAGCTATCAAGGCACATCGGACGCCCCCGACTCGCTGCTCATCTGGACGCGCGACATGGACCACATCACGATCGAGGAATCGTTCGTGCCCGTGGGGCGCGCCAGCGGGCGTCCCCAGCCTGCGGTCAGCATCGGGGCGGGAGCCGTATGGATGGATGCCTATCACGCCGTCACGACCGTCGCGGGCCGCTATGTGCAGGGCGGCGGCTGCGCCACCGTCGGCGTTGCGGGGCTGGTGCAGAGCGGAGGGTTCGGCAGTTTCTCCAAGCACTTCGGCACCTGCGCCGCGGCGCTCTTGCAGGCGGAAGTCGTCACGGCGGACGGGCGCATCCGCAGAGTCAGCGCACACCGCGATGCGGACCTGTTCTGGGCGCTGAAGGGCGGCGGCGGCGGCACCTTCGGCGTGGTGACCCGGGTGTGGCTGCGGGTGCGCGAGCTGCCCGATCAGTTCGGTGCAGTGTTTGCGACCATCCAGGCGCATTCCGATAGCGCGTTCCGGCGCGTGATCGATCGTTTCACGCTGTTCTGCCGGGAGAATCTGGTCAATCCGCACTGGGGCGAGACGGTCACTTTCCACCGCGACCACAAGCTGACGCTCTCGCTGGTGTCAAACGGTCTCACGCGAGCACGGATGGAAGCCCTCTGGCAGCCGTTCTTCGCCTGGGTCCGCGCAGCGCCCAAGGATCTTCAGCTGCAGGCATCTCTGCCGGGCCCGACCCTGCTCGGCGCCATGCCCGCGCGGCACTGGTGGGACGCGCGGTTCTGGGAGCGCGAGATGCCGGGCACCATGACACCCGATCCGCGCCCCGGCGCGCCGACCTACCACGCGTGGTGGACGGGCGACGGCGCACAGGCGGGAGAATTCCTGCACGGTTATGCGTCGCTGTGGCTGCCACGCGCCCTGCTCGATGAGCCGCAACGGGAGCGGCTCGCCAACGCGTTGTTCGATGCCAGCCGCCAGTGGGACGTCACGCTGCACTTCAACAAAGGGCTCGCCGGGGCACCGCGCGAGGCTGTCGAGGCGGCACGCGACACCGCCATGAACCCGGCGGTGCTCGATGCCTTCGCGCTCGCAATTCTCGGCGCCGGCGGACCCAGCGCGTTTCCGGGTCTGCCGGGCGCCAACCCGGACCTGCCGGTCGCGCGCCGCGAAGCGTCAGCCATTTCCCGCTCAATCGGCATCCTGCGCCGCATCGTACCCGGCGGCGGCTCGTACGTCTCCGAAAGCGATTACTTCCAGGCGGACTGGCAACACGCATTCTGGGGCGCGCATTATCCGCGGTTGTTGGCGATCAAGATGAAGTACGACCCGGCGGGTCTCTTTTTCGTTCATCACGGTGTGGGCAGCGAATACTGGAGCGCGGACGGATTCTCCCCCAAGCGTCTCGGTTGAACGCCACGAACCCACAGGGAGCAGCGCTGATGCACTTTCTGATCCTGGCACTGCGGACTCCGGATTTCGATCCGGACATCCTCCCGGGACACCGCGCGTTTCTCGAGGATCTGCGCGAACGCGGCCTGCTCGCGGCGCACGGCCCATTCATCGACCAGTCCGGCAGCGCCTATGTGCTGCGCGCGGAGTCGATCGCGGAAGCCGAAGCGATCGCGGCGACCGACCCGCTCGGCAGCTCGGGCGCTGCGGAGCTCGCAGTGTGGGCGTGGGAGGTGAATTGGAGTCCAACCTGATCCTGCGACGCACCGTCTTCCTGACGGTGCACCGCAGGATCCGGTCCGCAACGGACCTTCTCGCCGGTCCGCGCTTCCTCGCGACAGAGCTCGTGGCGCTTTACAGTCTTTCCGACCCACTGCGCCGCCGGCATTGCCGTCGCTCCACGCGCTTAACGTCCCGACGGTAGGAGCCATGATGATCACCCCAAGTCTCTGCATGTTTGCGAACCGACGCACCGGTTGGAGGGATTGTCGAAAGCCGCCGGACTCACTGCGAGGCGTCCGCGGACGATGTCATGTTATATGTGTTTCCCGGACGCTGCGCAAATCGCTCACAGCCGACGGGGTCGCGCACGTCCTCTCGCGCTCCGAGGACAGGGCGGCGTCCGCCCGGCACGCCCGCCGCGTGCCGGGCGCAGATCCCGACCCATCATCGAGGGGAACGCACCATCGAAGGTGGAGGCGATCATGAAACTCTATGAGCTCGGTCCGACGCGCTCGATCCGGGCACGCTGGATGCTGCAGGAGCTCGGCATCGACTTCGAAGCCGTTCCGGTCAACCTGCCGGCCGGCGAGCATCGCGGCGCGGAATTCCGCGCGATCAATCCGGCGGGGAAGATCCCGGTGCTGGTCGACGAGGGCTGGGTGCTCACCGAGTCGGTGGCGATTGTGCTTTATCTGGCCGAGAAGCATCCCGAGCGCGGCCTGTTGCCCGTCGATCTGCGCGAGCGCGCCGACGCCTATCGCTGGATGCTCTTCGCCGTCACCGAGCTCGAGCAACCGCTGTGGCGAATCGCGCGCCACACGAACCTTTACCCGCCCGAGGAGCGCCTCCCCGCCGACGTCACGCTCGCGCAGCGCGAGTTCAGGGCGATGGCCGCGGTGCTCGAGCGGCACATGAGCGGCCGCGAATTCGTGGCCGGAGACGCGATGAGCGCCGCCGACATCATCGTCGCGTATACGCTCGATTGGGGGCAGACCTACGATTTACTCGAGCACTGCCCGCAGCTGCGCGTCTACCTCGAGCGCATGTATGCGCGGCCCGCCGCGCCCCGCCGCATCGGCGAATTGCTGCGGGAGCTTCGAGCGGCGGCGCGCTGAGCATGGTGCGTCTCATCGGGGCCGCAGATCCGGGTCGCTCGCCTCGTAATAGGGCCGCGGCGTGCGGACCCGCACCCCGATGGCGCAGACAGTGGAGCCGAAGATGTTCATCGTGCGCGGTTTGATCGATCGGATCCTGCTCATCTGCGCCGTGGTGACGGGCGGCCTGGTGCCGGGCTTCCTCGCCCAGTACCGCCAGCGGCTCGGCGGGCGGCTCGACCAGGCGCGCCTCGATCTGGCGCCGTGGCAGAAGATCGCGGACCAGTTCTTCGGCGGCAGCCTGCACAGCCTGATCCAATATCACCTCGCCAGCCCGGTCGCGCCGATTCACGCGGAGGGCGCGGTGATCCGTCACCTGACCCTCACGGTGCAGCATCTGCAGAATGAGCTGGCGGCGCTGCACGGCAATCTCTATCACCAGGCGTTGTACGTAGCGCTGCACCCGGACCCCGATCTGCTGCGGGCGACGCTCTCGGCCTGGGCGCCCACGTTCGGACTCTCGGCACAGGCGCTCTTGTTCGCCGGGGTGTTCGCGGTAACCCTGTGGCTGATCTTTCAGGGACTCTGGACGCTCACCGGAGTGAGTGTGCGGCGCGTTCGCCGCGCACGGACTCCACGCGCGGCAACGGGCGGGCATTCCGCACCCGGCGCGTAACGATCCCGCACGAGTCGTGCGGACCGGGCGGGCACCCCGGGACACAGCGACGGCGGTATTCACCGATTTTGGGCTTCGCGTTGGCAGCGCGCGAGGCGGACGTTAACATTGCGATTCGGCCGCCGCGGCGGACGCGAAGAACAACAGAAATTAAGGGGGCGGCATGCTTCATCGGCGGGGCCGGGCGCGCGGCGTACGGAGGACCTACCGTGCGGGGTCATACATCTTGAGGTCCCGTTTCGGGCCGCCGGCGCTGCTGTGCCTCATCCTCGCCAGCTGTGGCGGCGGCTCGGGCGCGGCGTCAAGCGGCAGTTATTCCGGCGCATCGCTGTCCGTCAGCCCCAGCAGCGTCTCGCTGTCGAGCACCACAAGTCAGACTTCCGAGCCTACCGCAACTCTGCAGGTCGACATCAACACCGTTTCCGCGGCGCCGCAGACGTACACGTCGGTGAGCTACTCCCTAAACGGCATCAACTCGGTCAGTCAGACCGTAAGCGCGTCAGCGTACACGCTGACCATCAATTTTCTGCCTCCCAGCCAGCTGGGGGTCGGCACATATGACGACACCGTAAAGGTATCGACGTGCTATGACCAGAAGTGCGCGCACGAGGTTTCGGGGAGCCCGGAGGTGATTCCTGTTACCTACAGCATTACCCAGGCCGGTCCCACGATCACCGCCGTTCAGCCGGCAGCAGCGGTCGCCAGCGGCCCCGCGTTCACGCTGCAGCTCTCCGGCAGCCGGTTCACCTCGCAATCCGTAGTGCAATGGAACGGCACTCCGTTGGCGACGACGTTCGTATCGTCGACGGATCTGACGGCGCAGGTCACGGCCGCCGACATCACCGCGCCGGGCGTCGTTGGCATCACGGTCTCCTCGGGGTCCTCCGGCGTTCCCGATTCGAGCGCCTTCGATTTCACCGTTTCAGGACCGACGCTGACGTCGATCAGTCCGGCCTCGGCACCGCTGGGCACCTCGGAAGTGACGCTGACGGTGGCTGGCACGAATTTCACGACGAATTCGATAGTTGAATGGAATGGCGTGCCGCTGGCGAGCACGTTCGTGAGCTCCACTGAACTCACGGCGCGCGTTCCCGGTACGGACCTCGGGGTACCTGGAGCGACGCCGGTCACGGTCGTCGCCTCGGCGAACGACAGCAGCGGGTCACCGCCCATCGATTTCACGGTCCAGCCGCCGGCCGGCCTCACGCTTGGATCGGTCTCGCCGAGCGCGGTCGAGGCAGGTGGCGTCTCGTTCACTCTTACCATCCTGGGTTACGGGTTCGACACGGACGCCGTCGCGCAATGGAACGGCGGCGCGCGACCCACTACGTACGTTTCTCCGGAGGAGCTTCTAGCCCAGATTTCGGCGAGCGACATCGCAAGTAGCGGGTCGGCGACCGTCGCGGTGCTGAATGCCTCCGCGGGAATCACTTCGAACTCGAGCCAGGTCACAATCGATCCACCGTCGAAGGATGCCGTGGCGGTCCAGGAAAACCCCGAGCATACCGGTGCCGTTGAGTTCAACTCTCTCATCCTGCCGAGCAGCAGCACCTGGACGGTGAACGTCGGCGGAAGCCCGAGCTACGCCCTGATCGCAGACGGCAAGGTGTTCGTCACGGTGGACCCCTACACCGGTGTGAATGAAAGCAGCCAGCTGATCGCGTTGGACCAGACGACCGGCGCGAGCGCATGGGGCCCGATCAGCATCAGCGGCGTCATTAACGCGGCGTATGACAACGGTACTGTATTTGTTCTGAGCGCACCGTCATCCGGACCGCAAAAGATGCTTGCATATGATGCGACCACCGGCACCCTGAAGTGGAGCACGCTGTTGATCAATAATAGCTCTTTCGACTCCGCGCCGACTGCCGCGGACGGGGCGGTGTTCATCGCCGGCGCCGGCGGATCCTCCGGAACACTCTACGCCGTCGACGAGGCGACCGGCGCCGTGAACTGGACCGAGTCTGTCAACGGGGGTGACGGCGGCTCCGCGGCCGTGACTGCCGACGGTGTCTATGTGAGCTACCCCTGCCACGTCTATGACTTCCGCCCTGCGACCGGGGAATCGATCTGGGCGCAGAGCTCCGGATGTAGCGGTGGTGGCGGTGCGACACCCGTCGCGACCGGCGGAGCGCTTTACATCCCGGACTTCACGCCCGGGGGTAGCGGTACCGAACTCAATGCCGAGACGGGCGTAAGCGAGGGGACGTATACCGCTGACGTATTGCCGGCCTTCAGTTCCGACACCGCCTACTTCCTCCAGGGGGGGACACTTCGGGCGATCAGCACGTCCTCAGGCAGCGTCCTCTGGAGTTTTGGCGGCGATGGTCAACTGGACAGCGCGCCGCTCGTAGTGAACCAATACGTGTTCATCGGCTCATCGAGCGGTAACCTCTATGCGCTGAACGCGGCAACCGGTGCGCTCGTCTGGCAGCAGAATCTTGGCGCGCCAATCCCCGTCGGACCGGGCCCCTTCACTGTCATGCCGTTCACCGGCCTCGCCGCAGGCGACGGCTTACTTGTGGTTCCGGCCGGCCACAGCGTCACGGCGTACACCCTGTCCACCAGCCCGTAGCGCTCACCGGGGGCCAAAAAACCAACGGGCCGGCGCAGGCTCACGCCTGCGCCGGCCCGTATCCTTCAAGGTCCCGTACGCCGTCAGCCGGCCGGGCTCTCGGACTCCTCACTCACGCTCGTCTCGTCGGTCTCGGGGATGCCGCCGCCCACTTCCATGAAGCTGCGCCGCTCCGTGCCTTCGCT